>CAZEQQ010000026.1:0-13462 GCA_964514425.1 uncultured archaeon | reverse complement strand
TTTCCCGCCTTCTGGCAAGTTTGAGCAAGAAAACATTCTTCAGAAGTTTACAGTTGATCCTATTGCTATAGAGGTAATGAAAGAAAAGGGAATAGATATCTCTCAACAAAATTCAAAAATTGTAGAAGATTGGGCTTGGGCAGATAGAATAATAATAATGGGTTGTGATGCTGAAGAATCATGTCCAGCAGTATTCCTAAAAAAAGTAGAAAACTGGGAGTTAGAAAATCCAAAAGGTAAAGACATTTCAGTTTACAGATTGGTAAGAGACCTTATAGAAGAGAAAATAAGAAAATTATTACAAGAAATAGAATGAGAAATCAACTTGATATAAAAGAAAAGCTAACCTTTTTTCTATTTTAGAAACACCACACTTTATTAAAAAAAAACGTCCGATAATTATGAAAAAAGACTAATTACTTCAGGGAGAGTATTTTGACACTTCCAGAAAAATTCTTGAGAATTCGTAATAAATCCGTAATTGTAAGCATCCGAAGATTAAATCCTATTTTTGTTTACTAAATGTTTCTAAACAAAACACTTTTTTTAACTTACCTAAAGAATATCTTCGTTTTTCTGTCATTCGTTAATAAACCTTATATAATTACAGCTAACTTATAGTACTAATGACAAATCGTTCAGAAGATTGGTTGAAACAAGCACAATATGACCTAGAACATGCCAAGGCAAGTCACGAGTTTCAACATTATGAATGGGCTTGTTTATCTGCACAACAATCTAGTGAGAAAGCCATTAAAGCCATTTTTTATACTCTAAGAGCTGAAGTATGTGGTCATGGTATAGCCCGATTGTTTGACAATCTTCCTAACACTATAGAACTTGATGTAAACTTATATGAAAAAAGCAAGAAATTGGACCGGCATTACATACCTGCACGATATCCTAATGGTTTGATATATGGTACTCCAAGAGAAAATTATACTAAATTGGATTCAAAGGAGGCTATTAACATTGCAGAAGAAATACTCGAATTCTGTAAAGATACGATTTCCACCATCAAAGAAGATGATATTAAAAAAGACTGAAGAATTTGTAGAAATATTGAAGAAAAGACACAATATCATTAAAGTAATTCTTTTTGGCTCATATGTAAATGATACCTATTCTTATGGAAGTGATGTAGATCTTTTTTTAGTACATGATGACAAAAATTTATCTTTTGAGAAAGCATTAACTATAGCATTAGAAATAAGCTCGGATATAGATTGGCAAATCCATTGCTATGGCATTGAAGACTATAAATATGGACTAAACAACAATAATCCTTTCTTTAAAACCATACACGAGCATGGACTTTCTATATATGATAACGAAAAAGTGGTATAACTTTAGTTCTAGCAAGAATATAAAAACCTTAAGATACGCTTGAAGATGAAACTAACATTAAATTTTCTATCCTGACAAGATGTAAAATTGAATAAAGTGTAATCGAACTAGCGAAGTTAATAATAGTGTCAACAGTTTCAATTACTGATTTTCTATGCTTAACAACTTACACTCATTTATTCTAAGAACACTCTCTCCAATTTATTTCTCAAATTCTCAAGGCTAAAAAAGCAAAAACGTAATATAGGGGTTTTGACAATGTTATATTTGAAATGAACAATTTAATGTTAGCAGAAGATTTGTTGTTACTGTTAATAAAGGAGAAAAACGGCAAAATACCTTTATCTCTAAATAAAACACTCTGCTATGGTATTCCTGGTGCTATACTGATGGATTTGAAATTGATGAAAAAAATCGTCATAGAAGATTCAAAAATAAAAGTAATTGATAGCGAAAAAACTAATTGTCCTTTACTCGATCAAATAGTACAGATAATACTAGAAAATGAAGACCAAAACTCTGATTTTAAATATTGGATTAAAGAACTCTCACTTTCTCATAAAACATTAAAAAAATGTTTGCTTGCATCTCTTGAAGAAAAGCAATTCATTAGACAGTACAAGAAGAAGTTTCTGTGGTTATTTGAACTAAAAAGATACGAAATAACCAACAAACATTATCGAGAAAAATTGGTGAAGTATCTAAGAAAAAATATTGAAAATTTTGACCAGATGGATAGAAAAGCGAAAATTCTTTTGAGTATTCTTAGAGGATGTCAGAATATTGAAGATTATTGCAAAGAACTAAACTTAAAGGATAAGGATAAATTAAACGGATTGCTTAATGAAGAAGTAGGAAAAACTATAAACACAATAATTGCCGAGTATCAGGAGAGAATTTATGCTTCCTTTATTGATTCACTCTATCTTCCGCACTCATAAAAAAAATAGTCTATCCCCCTCTAAAGAGAAAAATTGTTTGGATATTCTCTATTTTGATAGTTAGCCAAATTATTGGGAAAAGAATAATAAACTAAGTGTCATACCATTATTAAGAGAACAATGAATAAAAAAAGCGAACAATCTTTGCAATTTTTGAAGTCTAACGAAAAAGAACTGAGACTTATTGCTTTAGAAGATATATCAGATGATGAAAATCTCTTGCCCTATTTAGATGCTCTAACAGAAGTTGCAACAACTGATCAAGATAAATATGTGAGAAGTTTAGCTGTTGAATTATTGGGTAGAATTGATGATAGTAAAAGTATTGAAGCTTTGTTTAAAAGTCTGGAAGATGAATTTTGGGATGTTAGAGAAACAGCTTTAGACTCTTTAGGAAAATTAAAAGTGAAAGAATCTATTCCTAAAATGATCATAGCATTAAAAGATGAGAACAGAAAAGTAAGAGAAACAGCTGCTATTGAACTTCGTAAATTTGAGGATAGTTCTATTCTAGAACCATTGTTTAAAGCTTTAACTGATGAAGATGAAGGAGTAGTAAGAGCGATTGAAACAACTCTATTGGAGTACCAAGGGCCAATTGACGAAGAAGTCATAAGTTCCTTAAAACATTCAAAAAAAGATGTTATCCGTCATGTTTTAACAAAATTTGTTACTTTTAGAACTACTGACCCTCTAACTATTTTAGAACTATCTTTATTTGATGATAATTGGCAGATAAGACTATTAGCCATTAAAGAATTAGAAAAATTAATACAACAAGAAAAACAGAGTAAAGAAAAAATAAATTCCTTATGCATTAAAGCTTTGAAAGACGAAAACTCCCAAATTAGATATCAGGCTGTTGTAAATTTAGGATTAATAAAAGATTCATCGTCCATTGATCCTTTAATTGAAATTGCAAAGAATGATGATACTGAAAAAGTAAAACTTCATGCTAGCACTATAATAGCCGATATAAGACGCGCAATCAGATTAGATGAGTAAGATTAGAAAAATAATAGTCTATTATTCTAAAGTCAGTGAGTGTTGAGGAATAAAGTCCTTTACAAATTGCTTTATTTATTCATAATTTTGGTTAGTGGAGCAAAACGAGCTAAAAATGGAAATAGACAAGATTTAATGAAGAAAGAATTTCATTAATTCCCACTTCTAGAAAAAAACCACAAATAAAAAGCAAGTAGAAAAAAGATTTTAGATAATTCTCTCTAAAATTGTTCTTTCATGTCAAAATAATGCATTCTTAATTCTGAGGAAACAAACTCTCTTTTAATCATCATTCGCTTACCATCAATGAAATAAAACAAATTGAGTAGAAAGAGAACACTAGCTTGGATTAACAAGATTAGATATGCTCTATCTTTAAAGAAAGGATAAATAACTTTCCAATTATTATACATATCTTCGTGCTTTATCTCAAAAAACATTGAATCTATGACAATTGAAAATAAAATTATTAACAGACTAAAATGTATTAGGAACACAATCAAGAAAGACTTAACATCAAAGAAAATTGCCTGTTGTTCATGATTATACCCTTGAACAGACAAAAATCTACTAACTGACCAATAGGCTGCACAAAAAATCATAACCAATTGAAGTACAATGATAAGTATGATTAAACTTCCTTCCAAAAAAGTTGGAGTATAAACGAAAGGAGAACTAATAGTAGGGTGTCGTTCAATGAATCTTGCTTCTAATGTTTCTACAGCGAAGATATGAAAAAGAATTAGAAGTAGAACACTAGGGATAAATATTCTGATAATAGCCTCTTTTACTGCTAAAATCCATTTTACTACAAAAAACTCTAACCAATCTTCTTTGTTTCTCCAAATATTGATAGCTTCTGGATAATCAAATATAATATTAAAAAAAGTAATAATTATTACTAACAAAATTATTACCTTTGGAGAGTTCAAGAAAAAATAGTAGAAATTATAGTTTCCTCGTATTATACTAAATATCATAGTATATATTATAAAGGTAAGAGGTAATGTGTATCTCACCGCATGGTTTGAACGAGCAACTTCCGCTCTGGAATAATTTCTCGCTTTTTTTATAACTTCCAGAAATTTCATCTTAGAACCCTCAAATGTTTCTTTTTATGAATAAATTAATCTATTAACCTACAACCATATCCTCATCTAGAGCATCAAATATAACATTTGCTATCCAAGCCAGTACTAAAGCAATACTTGCAGTTACTCGAAGTGCGGCAATAATTCCTGGTGCAGCAATGCTACTTAATGTATAAATTAGTATTTGTGCAACTGTTGATATCCCGCACAATACCCCCCACGCGATGATTTCATAGATAGGTGCTTCTTCAATTGCACTTGATATTATGTCTCCAATATTCACAAAAAAGTTAGTTAACTGTCCTACTAACCATTCTTGACTTGATCCTCCCGCCCCTCCAATGATTAGTGTTGCAAATAGAGCGATTTGACCAGATGTGTAAATTCTTAACATAGTTACTTCAAGAAAACTCCACGCATAAATGTCACAATACATTAGAAAAACAACTTCAATTAAAACAACTATTGCCATGATAACCCAATAAGAAAGCTCTAAACCGCTCATTTTAAGGAATATGTATTGATTGGCTTTTTGCATTGTTTCTTCATAGGATTGAGGTATGTTATTTGAGTTGGGAATGTAAACTTCATTGTTACCTGGATCTAGTATAGGATTAATAGGATCGAGATATAAAGGATTTAAAGATATTCTTCCTTCGAATAAGCCCTGTCTATACTTGAATATTTTATCCGCTATGTTAAATGAAGGTTGTTTATAGAAAGAAACTAGAAGTGCACCATAAACCGCATCAATCATCCCATTAATCGTTAGAACATCATTCCTTGTCAGTGTAGACTGCTTGAAAATATTTGAAGAGTAGCAAGCTAAAAGATAATCATATCCAATTGTTCGTTCAATATAACTAGCCATTATTTCCCAACTAATAAGTCCTTGTGTAGTTTCTATGCCATCCTCATGTCCATGTCCGACCCAAATAGCAGGATTGAGGGTTCTATGAAGAGTGAGGAGAAAAGCCAATGATTGATATTCAACAACAAAGGTGTTATCGATATTCTTTTGTAAGGTAAGAATACTCTTTTCAATTGCTTTATCGCTTCCCATTTGAACAATCATTGTTCCAGGAACAGGTACGCTTAAAGCGGGCAATAAAGTAAAGGTAGCACCGATTAGTGCTACTACTAGTAAAATTATAGTCTTTTTAACTCCAATCACATAAATCACCGTATAAATGAATTAAAACGGGATATACATATATATATATAAATATTGCTCTATATTATTGATTCCCTAATGTAACTTTCTCTCCTCTCTTGTGATAATAATTTTAATTAAAAGAAAAGAGAAACGAAAATAGTTTAGTTCTCTATTCTCTATTATATTTTCATACTCTCAATTTATCTAATTTTTTACTACTTTGTTATTTGATTAACCGTGTCAATAGCTCTAGTCTTCACACTTTCGTCTTTATCTCTTAATGACGTTTTAATTAGAGAATCTATAGTACTTTGATATTTTAGCTCTCCTAGAATTTCTACAGTTTCTAATCTTATTTCAACAACGCTATCGTGTAATCCTGAAAGAATTAACTCAACAACTTTTTCATTTTCTTTTGGTAAACTTTTCTGTAATTTGAATAATTGTTTCAATGCTTGTAATCTAACTTCGTTATAATTGTCGCTTAGAGCTCTTTCTAAGAGTGGCAAAGGATCACTAGCTTTTCTTGGAGTTAATAGTCTTACTGCTACTTCCCTAACAAATGGATCTGTGTCTGTAATATAATTCTCTAAAACATCCGTTGGAACTAGTTTAGGAAAAGAGAGTAGAGCTTTTTTACTTGCTTCAACTACTTCAGGACTATTATCTTTTAACACCCAAAAAAGCGCTTCTGCTATTTTTAAATCATCATAGTTTTTACTTGCTCTAACAGCTTCCAGTTTGACTTCCATTGATGAATCTTTTAAAGCACATAAGATTAGTTCTATAATGCTACTATCTTGATAATGTTTCATACCTTCTAATACTGCTTTTCTAACATTAGACTCATCATCATCAAACATTTTCATGACTTTGGGGAGGTAATGTTTATCCTTACTCGATGAAACTATGGCAATAGCTGTTTCACGAACATCAGGATTAGGATCAGAGAAAAAAGGAAGAATGTCTTCTATAACCTCATTCCTATAGCTGTGAGTAGATATTTTCTCTAGATTCCATAAACGAACAGAAGGCTTTTCGCTTTTCAAAGCTTCCAAAAGTTTATTGATATCTTCTTCACTCATTTGAGAAAAAATAGTTTCTATATTTTTATACTTTCTCTAAAAAAGAAAAAAAAGAAAAAAATGAAAGAACGTTTAAGTTAGTTCTTTCTTCGTAATAGAGGTAAAGAAAAAGGAATTGCTAATAGTACAATAGCAAAAATTGGACCAAGATTGAATTCTGGTATAGTTTCAATATCCACAAATACTCCTGCATAAGTTTCGAAACTATCACCTGATAGAATATCCGTTATTTCAAAGATGACTTCATAGTAACCTAATGTATAAAATGTATAGTTATAGTAGAAGAAAAATGTTCCATCGATTCCTATTTGTGTGTCAATACTTTCTACTTCTATTGTTGTATCATTAGCAAAATCCCAGATATAGATTTTTATCGTCACATCACGAACTTCACCATAGAAATTATGCACATATAATGTCCAATAATTCATTACACCTATGTTCGTATATGTGACTGACTCTTCAACGTTAGGTACAAAGTAACCATCTTCAAAGATTTTTACCCAAGAATAATCCATCCATGTTTTCGCTGTGTCTAGTTCTATTACCCATATGGTTACTTCATAGAAACCTGTAGCAGTGAAGTTATAGAAAACGTTCTTTCCAAAATAATCTCCTGCATTTATACTTTCTATTGCTACTTCCATGTAAATAATATGACCAGTCGAATTTTGTATCATAAACGTGTATTCTACTTCTACATTGTAACTGTAAAGGTTGATAATAGTGAATTCTATGTCAACATCTGTATATATGAGATGGTAATACCATGTATATAATTCAATCTCAATTTTACCTTCATAAATATACCAGTAACAATATTCTTCATAAATCTCTGCAGTCAACACGTCTTCTAGTATCAGAACTACCTCATAATATCCTTCCATAGTGAAAGTGTAATTTAGCATCAGATACCAATAGTAGTCCGCAGTAATTGTAACATTACTTTCCCATATGACGGTAAATGTAAAATCAACATAACACCATACACCTATAACAATATTGACCTCTCTTGCTACTGTATACTTGTTCCATACGAAAAATGCTAAATCTACTGTTTCGTCTACAAATGCTTCATAATCTTGGATTATCCATATATCATAATATTCATAAGCTTCAATATGGAACCAGCACCATTCTGACCACTGTTCATCTAATTCTATGTCATAAGCTATTACTTCTATATCATAATAACCTGCAAGTGTGAAATTGAGCATCAGAGTCACAAGATAAGCTGTTCCATTTTCAATGGTTTGCACTTCATCATAATAAGCCAAGTAGTCTATAGGTCCGTAAATGTTAACCGTTATTTGCACATCTCTTGTTGTATTGTATTGATTATAGACGAAAATTGACACCTGCATGATTTCATAGACTATTCCATAGTAGTCTTGGTAAATTTCAATATAATGCCAACCCCATAAAACCTCACAATACGAATCATAGGTATATTCTGTAGAAGTTGTTACATCTATGACAATTAATTCAAAACTATAGTACCCTACATCCAGAAATGTATAGACTAAACCATGGTAATAATTATTAAATGCCTCAATCGTCTGATTTCCTAAAGAGATTGTATCATATAGGATATCTTCTTCATCATAAATCAGAAGCGTTACTCCTATCTCACGATATTCATTATACCAGTTTTGAGCAAAAATACTAATTTGAGCTTCTTGATTTATAACTAGCGTATACGTATGCTCTAACCAAATTTCCCAATACGGTTCTTCAACACACCAATGGCATTCTTCAAACCAGATCAGATTTTCATTGTAATCAATGATAGTAAAGTTAACTTCATAGTTGCCCGAAACAGCAAATGTCCAATTAAGACCAAATATGAATGTGTCATAGGGTGCAATTAGAATTGAAACTTCTTCTTGTAGTATCCAAGTATGACTATCGTTAGATATTGAAACAATGTAACTAATATTCTTCCAGTAGGAATAATAACTATAAATGTAAAATTCCATAGAAATTTCATAGTCGATTACTGTCCAATATTCTTGTTCAATGTATAAATCAAAGTAACCATACTGGAATATAGCTATAGAACAAGTAGCATTATATTCTTTAGCTGTTACATTGTCGATCAAAACAATTTCTAACACATACATACCTGTAGTATTAAAACGAAGAATGTTCTCCCAATTATAGTAATAAGAGAGTAGAGTAGATTCGGAAAATAGAGATGTTTTATTCCCTTCAGTATTTTCCAACGTTATCTCTATTGAAACCTCTCTATCCTCGCAATAGTTTGAGTACACATCGAACCAAATGTACACTTCTTCATAAATCATAGATGATTTGGGCATATAAAGGAAGATATCGAAAAAACTGTCATAAACTTCTATATATTCCCACGTTTCGTAATCTATTTCATCGTAAGTATCTGTAGCATTGAAAATGATTTCATAATCCCCTGCATGAGTAAAAGTGTGGGTCTTATAGATTATCATATAATTAGCCATTACTGCAAAATTTTCCGAACCTGTGTGAATTAAAGTTGTTGTTTCTAATTCCCAATCTACAATGTACACCCAATAATCAAGTGTTGTAGCTACTTCTACATTGTAGTCTATGCGTAAGCCCATTCCTATTTCTTCGTCTACCTCTGCACAACTATCAACTTCTATTGATAGTTCAAAGTAGTTTACATCAATTTTGTTAATATTAACCTCATCATTTGGTTCAACAGTTGAGTTTGAGTTTAAAACCCCATTTCCTGTAACTTGATTACCAAACGATAATACCAAAAGCATTGTAAAAAACAATGCTCCCCAGATATGAACTGTCTTATTTACTTTCATATTATCGCCTTTTAGCAAAAAGAAATACGTACAGATGGTATAAATAGTTATTCAATGTGTCTTTTATTATAGTTATTATTGTTTAATACATTATATTGATGTATTGTATTCATTAATATAGTATTGTTATTTATATCTGTCTTTGATTGTGTATTTTAGTTTTAGCAGTTCTCTTCTTCATACACTAAATTAATATGTAAGAACGTAATACTATACTTGTTGAAGAGGTAAAATGAATGAATACAAAATTTCAATGTAAAATATGTGGTAAAGAAATTGAAATTAATCTTGATGATCCCAAAGCATATATTCAAAAAACTAACATAGAAAATGCTCTATTAGGAAATTTGTACTCCTATAGAGTTGCTCATAGGGCTGAAGAGAATATAAATCATATCAATGTAATTATTGTAGATAAAAATGGCGATTATCGTGCTCACAGAGACAGTTACGAAGAATTAGAAGAATCAGCAGATGAATTAGTTCAGAAATGGTCATTTTATTCTTCATTTTTTCCTTATGAACTTCGTTCTTATCTTAATTTAGCTACAACTGACTTAAAAAAAGCACTAGTTGAACAAGATTTACCCAAAGATGTAAGACCGAAATCTTTTTTGGAATACTTAAAAGCGATGATAGCTAATTACCCGCAATTTGATCTTCTACACTTTTTAGCTGCGAAATGGGCTTACATCATTGGAATGAGTGAGTATCTTCATTCTATAGCTCCAGCTCAACATTCTTTAGCTTACCTTTATACAGTAGGATTAAGTAAGCCTGATATAGATGCTGAAAAACAGTTAGAAACCATAGAAAATTTAGATTCTTTCTTTAGTGAATACCAAAATAATGACATTGTTGCTGCTGAAATTGTACATACAAAAGCATGGTACTTTTTTAGAACTTCAGACACTGAGAAATTAGGCTCATTATATAATACAATTAAAGAATCTTGGAAAGAAAAATTGGATTTAAGTTATAAAACTGTACTTTATACTGTTAGCACACTATATTCACACCATCTTCAGAGAAGAGGACAAATTACAGATTCTTTGAATTTACTGGAACCTGCTTTTTCTTATGCTCAATTAATCGGTGATAGAAAAATGATCCTTGTTGTGGGAAACATATATGCAGGAACTTTGAGAGTAGGGGGAAATGTAGATAGAGCATTCACTATTTACAGTCTTATTCATCCAATAGCTGAAGAATTAGAAGATGAAAGAAGTATTTTTGCAGTAGTGGGCAATTTAGCTATAATAGAAGCAGTTCAAGGTAAATTTCAATCCGCTCTTGAACGCTTTTTGAGTAACTTAGAATCGCCTATAAATGAAGAAAACATAATATTCAAACTTTCAACTTACAGTAACATATCACTAATATATTATGAGTTAGAACAATATAATAAATCAATAGAGTTTGCAAAATTAGGTATAGATTCAAAAGCTCCTATTGCACTCTTAGCTAATTCTTATGGTGTTATGACAAAAGTTGCTAGAAAAACCCATGATAAAGAACTCATCCAATATGTTATTAAAAATATCCCTGAGCATGAATTTTTTGAAACGCCTAAAGGCAAACTAATAAAAATCGACATAAATGCAACATTAGCTGAATTGAATGAAAATTGGACAGAGATGATTGAACATCTCCATCAAGCATTATCATTGACAACAAAAGAAACGATGTTAGAGGAAGCTATTGGAATAAAAATACGCTTAGCTGAAGCTTACTTTAAACTTTACAGATTTAATAATCACATAGATGATTTGAACAGTTGTTACAAATATTTAGATTTGGCACGTGATGTAGCTATTGAAGCTAATTATAACAACGAATTAGTGAAACTAACTCTTCTCAAGGGAACTTTAGCTGCACAAGCAGGTTCTAAAGAAAGATCAGAAATGTTGTTAAAAGAAGCTTTAGAAATGGCTCAGAAACATAATTTGAGTGCATTAAAAGAAGATGTTCAAGAAAGCTTGGATAATTTGTACTCAGGAAAACTATGTTCATCAGAAAGTTCGAGTGTAAATCTTTTCAATAAACTAAAAGATTTTGTTCCTACAAATCCCGTAAAGCCAAAAACAAAATCTATTGTAGAATTAATATGGATAACATCAGAAACCTATCATTGGGAAATTATGATCAAAACTTCTGAAGAGATTCCACAAACATTAGTCGAATATATGTTCGGATTAAGGGATTTGTGGAAATACGCGAAAAAAGAGATTATGCAAAGAGGGATAACAACAATACATGGTAAACACCAATTGATAATAGAGACTTCAGAGAATTTTACAATGGTAGTTGTTTGCTCTCAATCTAGTTATCAAATAAGAATGAAACTAGGAGAAATGTTAGAAAAAATGGAAAACTTCCATATGAAACACATTAACGAAGAAATAGCTGAACTGGTTCTAGAATTAGGTACAAAAAGTTGGAATAATGCTATTGAAGTATATTTAGATTAATAACAGAAAAAATCTTCATTTTAATTTTTTAACTTGAAGTCCTTATGTCATCTTCGAATGAATTTAATCAACCTTTCTATTTTTTTATTAAGATTTGCAGAAAGATTAAATAGCAAAAGAAATCCGAGTAGTTAGTTGGAGATAGAAATGAATTGCAAAAAAGTAGTATTTATTTCGCTGGTTATCCTTGCTTTGATAGTAGGTGGATACAAAGTACATGGAAACTCTGAACCACAAAAAGAAGGTTTAATTCTTATAGATTATGATAACAAAGCTTTAGTTGATAGATTAAAGTTAGATCCTCAATTTTCGTTTATAGTAGAAGATGAGGTTCCATCTGATTTAAACGCTTTCGATTTAATTGTTATAGTAGATTTTCTTCCCAAAAGTTCGATTGATATTCAAAAGTTAGT
This sequence comes from uncultured archaeon, assembly GCA_964514425.1. Lineage (GTDB taxonomy): Archaea > Asgardarchaeota > Heimdallarchaeia > Heimdallarchaeales > Heimdallarchaeaceae > CAZEQQ01. The sequence goes on along the minus strand of CAZEQQ010000026.1, from coordinate 1,137 downwards.
TGATTTTAACGGTGGCATACTTACCTTTATAGGTCGTACAACCGCAGAAAATACTACTTTAGTCAGATCTTTAGGGCTCACATCAGACATGACTGGTTCTATCAACACAGAATATGCCCTTCCTATACCTGCAAACGAGACACATGATATCATTGACAATATAGCTTGGAATTCAGTTCCTACAATCAAAAATTACACAACTTTGAATTTTGGAGGAAAAGTGTTAATCGACGCTTCAATTCAAGGTGTAAGCAATGGTGTAGCATTAGTTATCGACTTTGCTGAAGAGAATGTTATGGTTATCAATATTGATGCCCAAGAAACTATAAATAAAGAATTCGTAGGTTGGCCTTACTTCAACTACATGTTATATCTGTGTATGAAGAATCTTGTGAATGAAGAAGTATTAAATTATGCACAGTGGCCATATTCTCCTGTTCCTCATCTAAAAGAAACCATATTTATAGGGGCTATGGTTGTTACAGCTATAACCATCACTACTTTTGGTTTCATTTTCGCAAGAAATTACGCTAAAAACAATCCTATCTCCCAAAAAGATCTCGATGAAATGAAGAAGGATATAAAAGTAGAAAAGGATTGGTATGATGTAGGAATGCATCGACAATTAGCTGGTTTTTTGGTGCAGTTATTTTTTGGTTTACTGATTATTCTTCCTAATGTGATTATGTCAGCTCTTATTTTCCCGCTATTTGTTTTACCCAGCCCGCAATTTGCAGGTTTTTATGATTACACAGTGAGGTTTTTTGAAGCTCTATGGTTACTTTTTGATCTTGGTACGAGTATAATATTAATAAAATTCTTTAGCGAACACAGAGTAAAAAGTCCACAACAAGCAGTAAAATATGTACAAATATTCATATGGTACCAAATGTGTTCAGGAGTGTTTCAACTGTTCTTAATCTCCTTCCTTGGGTCAATATTCTTCCCCCAAACTTTTTTGGCACATATGACTTGGGTGTTTGTTACACACGCATTTTTCCAATGGCCTGCGTTCTTTATTGTTTTTAAACTATTTTTCGCTGCTATGAACCGACACGATCTTTTCCAAATCCTTAATTTATTGTTATTCGCAATACTCAACATCACTTTGCAATATTTAGTTATTATTCTCTTCAG
>CAZEQQ010000025.1:0-13721 GCA_964514425.1 uncultured archaeon | reverse complement strand
TTCAATCAGAGCTTAGGAATGTTTTATCTCAAGGTAGAAATGCCTTAACTAAAGTAGATCCTGACCAACATAGAAAAGAACGTCAAGAAGCAGCTGCTCAAAAAGCTGGTGGTGGTGCAGGTCTTCCTCCTGGAATGGCTGTACAGTCTGAATTAAGAGATGCTTTAACTAAACGATCCGCAAAAAGTGATGATAGTGTTTCTGAGCCCGAAGAACAAGAAGCACCTAAACCTGTGACAAATGTTGCAGCGAAAAAACAGATGAAAGCTTCTCTCCAGAATGAATTAAGAGATGCATTTAGCCGATTATTAGAAAGCGATACAAAAGAAGACTAAAAATCTTCTTTCTATTTTTAAATCACAAAAATTATTTTTCATTTGTATAAAACAATTTCCAACTCCCATAGAATCTACTCAATATAGAAGATTTTAGAGTTAAAGTTAACATTTTCTACTTCTTTACACTGAAAAGTAAACTATATATTATAATTAAAAATTACTTACAAGAAAAGAATGTTATCACTTAAAGATTTCATGGATAATTTAATCCAACAAGATTTAATTAATACTATAAACATAGAAGATACTGACCCATTATATCCTTATATGAAAGATGTACTGTTATTTAAAACAAAGAATACCGACCCTTATTACATCTGTGAATATAAAGAGTTAATTGAACTATTTCAGAATTCATGGGGAAAAGAAGATATAGAAAAAAATGATGATTTATTCTTCCATCTTTTACTTAATTTTCTGTATGATAATATTAATTTTAACGTTTTATCCGAAATAGCTCAATCTTGGTTTCTTCAAGGTTTATACAAGGAGGAACACTTAGTTGCCACATATATTGCATCTGTAAAAAAGACTCATAAGGTGATAGAAAATCAAAATCTAGATTATATCTCATTTCTACACTTTTCTAAACAATTAGGAGTTAAACCTATCTTCTATTCACTTTATGAAGAGATTATGAAAAAACTATGTAATGAATTCACTCCTACAATACAAGAAGAAAGTTTAGGTTCAAGTCTAGAACGTTCAGTAAAAAATCTTACAGAAAGAAAAGGATATATCGAAGAAATTGTAAGTGTTATTCCTTCTGAAGTGGTTGAATATCTCGATTTTTTTGTTTCCAGCGAAATATTAAATAATTATTCATACCATCGAACAAAGCAATTTAGTGAACAATTGAAGATCGAAGAAAAAGTAACCTTATCCGTTTTTCAAGAAAAATTTGAAGAAATATTGGAATTGAATAATTTTCCTTCGATTCCTGTAAAATTTGATCCACACATAAAACCACACATGAAAAATGTAGAAGCACTAGCTGTAAATATAACAGAATTCAGTCATTTGTCTCAGGATCAAATCAGAGAGTATATGACCGTAAAAGCTTATACTTGTCCCGAATTTTCTCAAAAAATTAAAATTATTTTCTTAGGAGGCGGAGGAATAGGAAATATGGGGATAATTGTTCAACACAATAATAATGCTATCCTTTTAGATTATGGAATGAGTGTAGCAAATTATTCCATACCTTGTTGGCATCCTAGTTTAAACTTTGTTAAAACCATCTTGGTAACTCACGCACATTTAGATCATACAGGAGCTTTACCTTACCTTATAAAACCTGATGATGGAAGAAGATGGTACGGTAGTCCAAACACAAAAATTTTAACAGAAAAATTACTTTACAATACTTCGGCAATAATTGAAGAATCAAGCAAGAATATGGAAGAACTAAATCCCTTCTTCTCAAGTTATCTACAAAAATCATCCTTAGTTAATCTTTTCAATGTTTTTACACCACTACGTCCAAAAGAACCGATAGAAGTGAGTCCTGGCTTTGAAGTAACTGCTTATCCATCTTCTCATCTATATGGAAGTTATGGCTATGAAATCAATGTTCTAGGAAAGAGAATATTCTTTACTGGTGATTTCTCGTTAAATGAAAGTGCCCTATTTCCAGGAGCTAACTTCCCTACTGATTGTGATATAACTATTTTTGATGGAACATATTATAATAAACCTACTTCCACACTTGATCCTAACTCTGTTATTCTTCAAGCATCAGAATTATCAGAAAGACTACTTATCCCCGCTTTTTCAGTAGGTAGAACACAGGAAATAATGGCAAGGTTAGAAAAACTCAGAATTTCAAACAAAAGAGATGTAAAAATAATAGGTATGTCTGGTGAAATAACCAAAGCAATGGGATTAAAAGGAAATTATCACACTTCTAAGATGCTTCATCCTGAAGATTTTGTTGAAAATGATATCGTTATAGGTGGAAATGGCATGTTACAAAGTGGAGGTGCAAGAAAACTACTAGATGCAACAGCACAAGATAGTGAGACTGGAGTTTTACTCTGTGGTTATCAAGCTCCTAACACACTCGGTTTTGCTTTAAGAAATGACAATCCAATAGCTACACATACTTATCACCAGCACATCTTTAATGCACCTATAAGTGGGCATACACAACCATTAAGCCTAAACAAATATATCGAAAGTCTGCAAGGCAAAAAATACATGGTTCATACACCAGAAGGAACAAAAATAAAGAAAGACCATAATGACGTTATAATACCAAAGTATCTTGAAAAGGTGGAAATAAAGGTAAAATAGCAAAAAGAATAAAGGAAAAAGAATAAAAGAAAAATTCTTAGATTCCTAATCCTATCCCTCTATATCTTATTCCCTTCTTTCTAAACTCTTTATAGTCATACAACCTTCTACCATCTATTAGTATTGGATGTTTTAACAATTTTATGAAATCTTCTGCTTGAATATCTTTGTAAACATTCCATTCAGTTACTAGAATACAAGCATCTGTATCTTTTAAAGTCTCTTCAACATTATCAAAATAGACAAGATTTGGATGCTCTAATTCTTTCTTTGCATTATTTAATGCTATTGGGTCTGTAACATGAACTTTTGCACCGCTTTCAAGAAGATTCTTAATTATGATTAAAGAAGGGGCTTCTCTCATATCATCAGTGTCAGGCTTGAATGCCAAACCGAGAATAGATATAGTCTTATCACTTAAATCTGTCGTAGATAATTCTTGCTTCAAGAATTCAATAGTCCTTAAAGGTTGCTTTGCATTTACATCCAAAGTAGATTGCAATAAAATAGATGGCAAATTAACTTCTTGGGATTTATGTAATAACGCTCGGACGTCTTTTGGAAAGCAATTGTGTATAACAAAGCCAAAATCGGTCACAAAATTCTCGGTATCTTCTACTTCTATAGAGAAAACAAACTCATCTTGATAGTCGTAGTGTTCAATTGATTTAATGCTAGTATAAACCAGATTATCATTTACTATTGTAAATCCAACTGGCTTGATATCTTTACAATTTTGTAAAGTCTGATCAACTTTTTCTTGCATTTCTTTGACTTTGAAATCCTTAAGCATTTGTACTTGTTTTTTTGTTGAAATTCTATAAAAGTGTGCATAATCAGAAGATTTCTTTGATATAGACTTCTTATAGCTTGGTATAATACCTAATGAACTGTAAAGCAACATCTGGCTTTTTACCAACATCTCACTAATTGAACCATAGTCATAAACAACAGAATTTGTTTGCTTGGGAAACTGAATATGTCCATCCCCTCTAAAAGAACCTTTCAAGAATTCTTTTTTAAGTTTAGGCTTCAAGGAGTAGATTATGCGAGGAACATTCTTTGTATAAGAATCCTTCCCACACAATAATAAATCAGTAATCAAAAACCCAAGTATTTTAGATGAAATAACTATTGAGCATGAATTATTTTTTGAACTTTCTTTTATCATAAATCGTATTGATAGACTATTTAGTATATTTTTCATATCTTCAATGTATTCAGTTTCGTTAATGTTAAAGGAAAACATAATTCGTGTTCTTCTTCCTCGTTCACTTTTGTCGTATGTTATACACCCTTCGCTAGCATAGTAGCCTAACAAGCGACAAAATTCTTCTGTAAACTTAATAATGGCTGGGGTATATGTTGTGTTCCCTTTTGCAGTGAATAATAACAGTTCATCACGAGAGATGAATTTTTTAATTTTATCTTCTACAGAAAGATATTCATTTAACTTCATACAATTGCTTGCTAAGATATCTCTAAGCCTACTACTATCAAAAACCCCTTCCAAACTCTGTTCTATTTGCCTAAAACTGGCATTTTTTGGCCGTACTTTTACAATACTCAAGTTGAACATATTACTACGAACTATCTCAGATATCATATCAAATTCATAAGAATCTAATAATTCATCATTGGGAATATTTGAATATGAAGGTAAATTCATACCAATTGCTAATTCTTCAGCTAACACTGTTTTTAAAGTACCTTCATCATAAACAAGAAAGGGGTGATCATTTGTCGTTAAAATTTCTTTATTCATAGCTGTTTTAATTTTATACATTTTTCCTGTAAAATTCCTTCTGGTAACATTTGTGATATTTTTGAAAGTCATTTTCTCTGCATCGCAATCATAAGTTAAAGCAGATATCTTATTGGTTCTGAATTGCAAATACAGTTTATCTAATTCAATAGGATAGATTTGATTTCTTTCATCTTTTATCATGACTATTGAAGTTGGAGGTAGACATGAGCCTCCAAATCCAGCTCCTGCTCGAAGGAATTTGTCGGAAATTCTATGATCCATTCCTACTCCTTTCGCAACATCTTGTATATCTAACCCAAAAATATCGCATAGATTTGCCATTTCATTGATGAATGATATTTTCATCGCCAAAAAGGAGTTTGAAGCATATTTGATCATTTCTGCAGCTGAAGGTGAGACATAAAGAATAGGTGCGTCAAATCCTTCGTAACAAGCACCGATTATTTCTTTTGTTTTTTCATCACTAGCGCCTATAACTACTCTGTCAGGATGGAGGAAATCTTCAACAGCTAATCCTTCTCGTAAAAATTCAGGATTCATACCTAATCCAAAACCTTCGCCAACTTTTCTTCCGCTCAAAGTTTCAATTGTTTTCCCTACTAGTTTTTCTGTTGTTCCAGGAACACATGTACTTTTAACTACTACAACTTTATACTCTTGTATCTCTTTTAACACTTCCCCTATTCCTTTCGCTGATTCTTCTACATATTTATAATCCATCGAACCATCGGGAAGAGATGGTGTTCCAACACATATGTAAATAATATCAACACTCTTTACCGTTTCTTTCAAATTTAATGTAGCTTTAAGTAATCCCTTTGCTACTACATCTTGTAACATTTCTTCTAACCCTTTCTCGTAAATAGGTGGGATTGCTTGATTAATCATATCAACTTTTTCCTGTATAATGTCCACACAGGTAACAGAATGCCCTTTGCTCGCAAAACATGCTCCTGAAACAAGACCGACATAACCAGTACCAATAATTCCAATTTTCATAATAATCAATGCAAGTTCTCTTGAAGATTAATCAATATTTGTCTATGAGTTGTCCAAATAAGATTGAATGAAAAACAAGAGAAAAATTGAAGATTTCTTAATAAACAACAAAATTGAATGAATTCATTAAAAAAGAAAAATATTGATAGAAAAGGACATTATTCTTCACTTTCCTCTTCTACTTTTCCTTTAAGATTTTGATACTTTTCTTCATCTAGAATTTCTCCACAATTACTACAATTCGGATATTTTCTAGCTGTACTTTCTCCACAATAATGACATTTCCTTAAAGTTTTTAACACCTTTATTCTCATTTGTTTCCACAATATAGCCCATACCACACCTAGAGAACCAATTACCTGGAACCATGTTTCGGATAAAATATTATTGAAGAAAGAAATTATGGATTCTATTGAACTCAATTCCTGTATAAAAATTGTGTTGTTAAAGACAATAGGTATAAAATTCCCTGTTCTGACTATAACGTCTAAAGCAAGATTTTCTTTTGCCTTATGTGTCTCAAAATTAATCTGTTGTGGTAATCGAATATCAAATTCATTATTGAAAGTAACCTTTTCTCCATTTAGATGTATATTAGCAATTGGGTTGATAATGGCTGTAGGTATTTCAGGTTGTACAGAAACAGTTACGGTAAGATCTTCCCCTCTTTTTACTAATAATTCGTTACTAAATTTTAGTATCAAAGCATTTTGGAAAATATTAACATTTTTAACTAATGAGCTATTTCGATGATTGGGTTTAATTGCAGAGATAGTTATGGTTGAAGTTGAATTATTGCTCTCTTGAACACTCAATGCCTCTGGATCTTCAACAGGTTGTAGAAATTCAATAGGAATTGATATATCCACTTTTCCACTTTCAAGAGTACCATAAAAATCAAAAAACTCCTCATTGATATAGACTGTTAATTGTGCTCCTGCAATTGGAGCTCCTTTTTCATCAAAACAATTTGCAGTAAATCTAACATTACTATCCACTCCAATAGTTGCTGTTATATCAGTTGGATCTGTAGTGATACCTATATCCTTTTGAGCTATAAACCATATTGAAGTTGAGATAATTTGAATTCCATTAGAAACAAGTTCTAGTGAAAGAACCTTATCTCCTCCTTCATTTAGATTGAATACCATACTCTGTTGATAATCATCTCTTTTCTTAATTCCATCAATATTCGTTGTCGTAATTAGCATGAAAGGCTCATATTCAATTTCTGTTTCAAAGTTTAAGAATGTCTGACAGTCCCGAAAAGAACTAGCATTTGAACTACCATAAATTGATGTCGACTCTGAAAAACTTATGTTCCAATAGAAATAAGTGTTAATTCTGATATTTATTATATTTGGGATATAGAGTTTTGTAACAATTGGACTAATTTTAAGCAAAGCTGTAACAGCTTGAAAATTTAAAATTAATGGATTTTGGTTGACACGATCCCATCTATAAGGAATTATAACACCTGAAGAGGTTATTCCCCCTCTAAAAGTTTGGTCATTATAAAGAGAATCAAGCATTTTATCCATCAAAGGTCTTAAGTCCAAAGGAGAATGAAAACCATTAAATTCTACAAATTTTCTTCGATATTCTGCAATCAATGAAATTAGCATTGAATTTTCTAATATAAATGCTTCTGGCGACGTTTTTACAGTTTCTGTTGTATTAGTATTATAATAAGAATGATATAAACCTGTTGTAGGATTAATAAAGTAGGATAAAATTCCTTCCTCTATATGTTCTTCTGCAGTTTCAAAATATGTACCGTTCAATGGTGAAGAAGGGTCGGTATTCTTTTTGTGGGAACTTAACTGAAGAAAAGCAGTAGCTAAAAGTATATTTCCTTTAAGATCAATGTAAGTGTCAGTATTAGTAGTTGAACCCACAGTTTGAAACCATGCAGGTCGCATATCACCATCAAAAAACTTACTATTGCCATCATAATTATTAAGAATTGCTTCTGCTATATCCATATATTCTGTTGAATTTAACTGATATGCAGCCATAGTATAAAGTCCTACAACTGCTCCACTGGTGTAATTCAAACCACCAATGACAACATAATTGTTATTCTTATCTAAAATCAAAGAATGATTAAGTAAACCAGAGTCAACATGGTAAAATAAGTCGTAGAAAGAGGTCATTCTTATATTAGCTTCATTCCATAATACTTCAGAACTTAAAGAAAATCTTTCTGCAGCAAGAGCTAAACGTTCATACATCAAAATAAGTAATAAATTGTCCTCAGCTAGTAAAGTAAAATTACCTCCACCAGAATCTATTCCCTCAATAAATGTACCATTAACCAAAAGTTGAAGTTTGGAAAGTTCTTGAGTTGCAAGATTAAGATAACTTATCTGATTTGAAGTAAAAGCCAAATCAACTAAAGATAAGATATAGTTAACCATAGATAAATCTCTGAAGCGAGATGTGGGATTATTATTCATTGGATAGTTATCTAGCGTTCTAGACAATGTTTCAAAGCCTAGCCTTAGATATTTGCTCATAAAATCTCTGTTAGGGTCATTGTACTCATAATAGGTGGATTCATTGTATTCTGAAGTCAGTTTAGTTACATACTCTTGTTCTTTTGTTTCCAACTGCATCATCAAATTATTGTTAACTGATTGAAATTGAGTTATTTTTGTCACTTCTAAATCTACTTGAGACTGTACTTGAAAACACTGTAGTAACATACAAAATACGATTATAATTGAGATATTTTTACAAAGGTTCATATTACTCATTATTATCTTATCTAAAATAAGTTTTATTGGTTGAGTATTTTGAATGCATAAAAGAATAAATGATAAAAATAGTATGGTATCACTATTTATTCTTTAGGAGTCGTTTTATTAAGTAAATATCTCCATAAATAACTAAAAACGTAACTAATTGGGAGCAAAAAGAAACCTGCTCCAGCAAGAAATAATGCAGTTTGTAACCAATGTTCCCATGTTGAACCTAATGGAACAAATGAACCACCGAAAATAGCTATAGGCCCTAAAATAAAACTAGCTAAAAACCAACTGGGATTTTTATACCACCTTTTCTCTAATTCTTTTAGAGTTTCAACTCGTTCTTCATTCAATTCTTTTTCATTTTTCTCGGGCATAATTACCGAAAAGGACATATTATAATAAACTTATCGAATAATCAATTAATAAGAAGAGGAAGAAATAGGTTAAGAAAGAAAGGAAAAAAGATAAGAACTCGCCCCAAACCTTACTAAACAAAAATAACCACATAATGAAAGTAATGGTAACAAATTTCAAATAGAAATGGTTCAAAGAGAAATCGGGTTTTGCACCAAAGACTAAATTTTAATATTGACAACGAACTATTATTTAATGGTAAATAATAGTAGCTTGTCTTTTCTCCCTAATCCATTCAATTATCGTCATAAATTAGATGATAAAACATCTAAGCTATTATTAATCCATCCAATTTTCTCTAAATTATCTAATTCTTTTGAATATAAAGAGATAGTTGATGAATGTTGTGTATATTTAACTGAAAACGACTTATCTGAATTTAATTCTTCCTTCTCACTTTTGATTGCTGATTTATTCCTTTCTTCTTTACATTTCAAAGAATTTCTAAAAATTAAAAATAATCTTGATATACCTGATATAGAGTTTTATGAAGCGTATTCCTATTTCCGATTAAAAGAACGCTTAAATCTGAAAGATTTGGTTAATAATTATCAAAAGAAACCTACAAGTGAAAGAAATGTAGTTGTACTGAATTTCATAAATTTATGCTTTTTAATACTAGATGATCAACATTCTCGCGCTCTTTATTTTGGAGAAAGTTTGAAGAGTGAAGTCATTCCTTCAATTATTCAAAAAGCAATTAAACTCGATGAATATGATAGTTTACTCTCTTTTTCTGATATCATTCACCTTATTCTTCTATTTGAGCTCTATTACAATGTTTTAGAATTTGAGAAAGCTTGTAATATTTTAGAATTTTTGAGTAAAATTGCTAATACTCAAAGAGATTTGAGCTTAAAAATTTATGTCCTTCTTTACCAGATAAAAATAGAGATGGCTGAAGGAGAACTATTAAACGCAAAAAAGTTGCTTGAAGAAGCTTCTGAAGTAGAAAGTATGGTAGAAAATGATTTGGTTACTCTTGAGCTATCATTAGTTCAGGCAGAACTTCATGAGTATGCAAATGAATTAGATAAAGCAACAGAAGAGTATCTTTCTATTAACATACCCAAACTCGATGAATACTACAGTTTGTATGTAAGAATGAAATTAGCTGTATTAGCTCTTAAAGAAGGCAATTATGACCGTTTCGATTTACTTTTTGGAACAATTCCTACAGATGCCCTCATAAAATACAGGAATCTTAATCTTTTATATCTCATAATTTCATTAAAACAATCATTAAAGAATAATGATGACCAACAAATAGAAGAAAAAGTACAAAAAGTAGATGACTTTGTTTTAAACAGTGACAATATAGTCTATCTCTTTCAATTGAAACTTACTATTTCAGATGTTTTTAAGAAATATGAGTTTTATAATAAAGCAATAGATGAAGTAGAGAAACTTATCGAAATGCTAGAGAAAAGATCTTACTTCCAATTCGAACTAGAAGCACTATTAAAAATTCTTGAACTTTATCTTTCTAAATATTTTAAAACAGAAGAAATAGCAGACTTTGCTAAAATATTCACCTATCTTGATAAATTATTGAGTATTGCAAAAAAGAATGAAATACCTCACATAAATGCTTTAGCTCTTTATATGAAAGGGAAGATTTTGGTAAGCTTTAACAAAGCTGAGGAAGCAAAAGTTGAGTTCGCTAAAGCTTTAGAAATAGCAACGAAAAACAATTACAGAGACTTAAAACAAGAAATACTAGACAGTACTAAACAATTAAATTACAACTCTAAAATCCTTGATGATAATCATTATAACTCATTAAACAAAATTTTATCAAGTTATGGTAGAATAAAAGTACAAAAAGGAGATAAAAGAAGACAAATAGTCAAACCTCAAGCATTTTTCATAATTGATAAAACAACAGGTATTCCTTTTTATGAGTATTATTTCGAAAGTAAAAAAACAATAGAATCAATTTTATTATCAGGGCTAATTACTTCTGTCTTACTCTTTGCGAGTTCTATTATTGATAAAACAGAAGTACAGCATTTTAGTTATGAAGGCTTTTCAATTATGCTAGAAATTCAAGATGAGAATATTTACGTATTAATCACTGATTATGAAAGCTGGGAATACCGATACTTCTTAAGAAAGTTCATTTTAAGAGCTAAAGAGTACGGATTGTTAGACAATCCTGAAATGTTAGATAGCATTTTATCTTCACAGATTAAAACGTTAGTAACAGAAATGTTTACAAACGGAAAAGAAGAAGTAACAGAATAGAAAGAGTTATTGAATACTTAAACTTTGAAAGCTTAATGTTCAACAAAAGTTTGTTTATTTTTCGGAGGGATTTAAGACTAAGAGATAACAAAGGATTAGTTGAAGCCATTAGTAATTCAAAAGAGGTAAAATTTATCTTTTTTGCAGACCCACATTTAATGAAGAAAGAAAATAAGTTTATCATAAATTTCTTCATAGAATCACTCTTAGAACTTAACAAAAGTTTAGAAGAAAAACAAATAGAACTAAAGATAATGGAAGGTAAACCCGAAGAAGAAATTAAGCATATACTAAAAGAAGAAGAAATAGAAGCAATATTCGTAAATAAAGATTATACTCCATTCAGCATAAAACGCGATAAAATATTGACAAATATGTGTAGAAAAGAAAAAGTAGAATTATTCCAAATAAGTGATTACTTGTTAAATGAACCTGAAAAAGTATTAAATGCAAAAAACGATCCATATACAGTTTTCACTCCATACTACAATAAAGCAAGACTAATACCCGTTGATTATCCTGTTGAGTGTTATTTAGAATCTGCAAAAACAAAAATAGAGATAATAGAAGAGAAAAAGGGATTTGAAGAAAAAATAAAACATTACATGCGTAAAGGAAAAGGAAACAGCAAAGTTTTGCTTAATGGTGGAAGAAAAAATGGTATGAAAAGATTAGAATTTGCAAAAAATCTCCGTAATTATGAAAGTAGTAGAGATTATCCAATATTAGAGGGGACTTCTTATCTTTCCCCTTATATACGTTTTGGGTGTGTTTCGATAAGAGAAGTCTATCATTACATTAAGAGTAATTTAGGAGCTGAACATCCTTTATTACGACAACTCTATTGGAGAGATTTTTTCACAGCAATAGGCTATTTTTACCCTCATGTGTATAAAAAAGCATTTCAAAAAAAGTATCAAAACTTAACATGGACAAACAATCAAAATCAATTTGAAAAATGGTGTGAAGGGAAAACAGGTTTTCCTATCGTTGATGCAGGAATGAGAGAATTAAATGAAACAGGATATATGCATAACAGGGTTAGAATGATAACATCTTCATTTTTAGTGAAAGATTTACATATTAATTGGCAAAGAGGAGAGAAGTATTTCGCAAAAAAGTTAGTAGATTATGACCCTGCAGTAAATAATGGGAATTGGCAATGGGCAGCTTCTACAGGTTGTGATGCCCAACCATATTTTCGCATATTCAATCCGTGGCTTCAGCAAAAAAAATATGATAAAGATTGCAAATATATTAAAAAATGGGTGGACGAACTAAAACCCCTTTCTTCTCAAATTATCCATAAATGGGAACAAAAAGGATCTGAATACACAAAAGAAGTAGCTTATCCGTTACCTTTGGTGAACCACAAGAAAGAAGCAGAAATAACAAAAAAAAGCTATAAATATAAAAAATAGAGTTTTACATGAATAAATAGAAAATATACATCTGCTGATATGAAAAAGTTTGTGCCAATTTTGTGTTTACTTAAAATTATAATTAATTAGAGTAATAAATGTTATTGTAACCTATTTCGGAGTTACGAACAAGTTTTGAAGATTATATCTTCTTTTTTGAGTTACTATCTTCTCCGAATGATTTTTAATATACGTGGTAATATTTAGTTGATTGAAATGAATAGAAGTATGCATTTAATAGGTTGTTTTGTATTTTGGTTGATAGCTTTAATTGGATATTTTTATAGTAAAAATGATTTTCCTGGTTGGTCTGATTCACTATGGATTATTTCCTCATTTCTTATGGCCATAGTAGGAGCTGAATTACCAGATTTTGATTTAGAGATAAAAAAATTCTTTCCTCATAGAAGTGCGTTTACACATTCAATTCTATTTCCCGGTTTATTATCACTTCCTTTAATCTTTCACAGAAACATTGAATCAGTACAAGTGCTTGTTCCAGTTTATAGCATGTTTTTAGTTGGAGTTGCTAGCCATTTAATTTTAGATTTATCACCTAAAACTTGGAAAGGAAGTGCTTTAATACATTTACCATGGAGAAACATGCAAGGCAAAAAAGCTTTAAGTGGATTCGGTAGTGTCTTATGGTTATTTGTTAATGCCTTTTTATTAACAACATCTGCAGTTATCATGCTTTTCTTCTATATGACCTGGACTTCTTAAAAATTCTCAATAATAAAGAAAATGAACGAATGAACGAATGAACGAATGAAAGAAACAAGTTTTTATAGGAACTATGTAGATGTTAATCTGAATCTTTATGACAAAAAATATGCGTTTTTCAACTGGAAACAAAATCCCTGAAAATGACAATTTAATTAAAGATATTCCTTTAGTTGGTGAAATAGACTTCAAAGAATTTGGAATTCTAAAAGAATCAATTGCAGGAAAACCTTTATGTTGTGCTCATTGTGGAGGGATTGTCACAAATATTAAAGATGTGAAAATTGATGAAAAAATGGGGAAATATTTTAACTGCAAATTCTGTGGAAGCGTTATTATCTTAGATGATACCACTTTCGCTGAATCTCAAGAAAACTTTGAATGGATTATTCCTCAGGAAAACAAAGAAGAGATGCAAATAAAGAAAGGAAACTCTTTAGTTGGAGTTCTTGATGTTTCTGGATCCATGTATGGTCCAAGATTGGAAGGTGTCAAACAGAGTCTTATTACAACCTTACGCGACTATAAAATGAACCAAAAGCAAGCAATATTCTCTTTAGTAACATTTGAATCAGCAGTAAGAATTCATTCTCTTGATGGTGAAGCTATAGTAACGATAGCAGGAGATAACATTTATTCAAAAAAGGATATAGAAGAATTGGTAAAAAAAGAGCCATGGATAAAGAAAGAATTACCTAAACTGTATCTGGAACAAACTGCTGAGCAGTGGATACAAACAGTAAGTAAATTAAAAGTTTTAGGC
>CAZEQQ010000024.1:0-13759 GCA_964514425.1 uncultured archaeon | reverse complement strand
GTTCAGATTATGAAGATGCTCATGAATTAAAAAAAGTTTCAGAGGGGGGAAGAACCTTCTATGAAATTACATTAAATATTTTTGAAGAAGGTGAGTTTCGAGCTGTGGTAGAATATCAAGGGCAATATATTCCTGAACCGGGTATATTACATTCTATCTCTATCCAAGATAGAAGGGTGTTTTTCGATGGTAGACAAGTTTTCCGCTTAATGAAAGATTTCAAACCACCAAAAACAGCAAAGAAAGAAAAAAGCAAGAAAAAAGGTGAAGAAACAGAAAAAACTCAACAAGAAATGGATAAACCAAAAACGACAGAAGAGAAAAAACAGAAGAAAGCGAAAATTGCCCCTGCATATGATAAAGACAATAACTTAACAATTCAACCAAAAGAGTTTAGACATTTCGACGAAAACTTAAGAATAAAAATTCTTCAAGTTTTGGACTATTTAACTAATGAAGAAAGTAAAAAATTAAAAATTGATGGGGTAATGCTTCCTGATATCGCACGATCACTAAAACGTTGTATCACCGATGAACAAAGATACTCAGTCTATTTAGCTTGTTTTCCTGTAATAATTGTAATTGAAAAAGCACTTATATTGTCAAAAATGGTTCATAATCAAATAGTTGACGATGAAAACATAGAGCGATACCAACAAGAAGTAGCAACAACAGCTGAAGAATTGAAGGACGCACTATCTAAACAAGAGTTTACTTCCACGAATAATCTAGTATTAGTTGAATATAATGAAGATATGAAAAGTCTGAAAAAAGTATTCTATAGTCAAATATAGGCTATGGAATTAAGTTTACTCTTTTCATCTTATATAGCCGATTTCCATGACAAACTTTAACGAACGGTTTTGGAAATAATTGTGTTGAAACATCTTCATCCATGTCAACATGGAGAGATTCAATTGAATCAAGTTTACTTTCTGTTGAAACAACTATTAGTTCCAAGGATTTCGCTCCAGAAATAACACGGGAACTAATTTGCTGATTCCCTCTGCCTAGAAGAAAACCTTGGCCACCAATAGGCGTTAGAAGAAGTTTCACTTTCTTATCTTTGGTTAACTCTAACAATCTTTCTTCTTCAAGGTCTTTCTCTACAAATTTCCCGTTTTTTAGTAAATCCACGCCTAAAAGCGTTTTTGAGATACCAAAAACTCTCATAACTTCATAAACAGTACTACCCGGTCCTAGAATAACTAAATCCTCCAATATCTTATACTCCTTTTGAATTTCTTCTGCAATCGATTCATAGTCCAACTCTGATCCCTTTGAAGTCGGAACTTTTCCTCCTTGTATCAATCCTGTAAATTGTGGAACATTTAATTTGCCGAACAAAGTGGCTTGTACTTGATTTTTGCGAAATAAACTCTCATCGACATCAAGAACATCTTCTGATGCGAAGTAAATATCCTCATTTAAAAACTGTGAAATAAGAGTTCCTAACTGTTCTGGATTAAAAAGAAAACACCCACTAAACATTTTAACTCCTGTTGGAATTCCAAGAACAGGGAGTTCAGAGGGACCCAAAACACTAACAATATCTAATGCTGTACCATCTCCACCTGCAAAAAGTAAGAGATCTATATTCTTCTCTAACATAATTTTTACAGCCTTTTTTGTGTCATTAGAGGAAGTTTTTGTTTTTGGTGGTGTACAAACAACTGAATATTGAAAAGGAAATTGCTCTAGTAATTCTTTGCCCATAATACCGTCACAACAAAGAAAAGAAATGGGCAAATCTTCAGACAAAGATGAAAAAGCTCTCTGAACGCGAGAAAAAGCATATCTATCTCCACTGTTGAACAACTCCCATGCTTGTTCTATTAAATCAGTGCCCTTCCAAGCTTTCTTTCCGCCTAGACCGGCAATAGGATTTAAAATAAAGCCAATAACTAAAGATTTCACAATTCCTCACTTGTTTCTATAGGTTTCTTTGGTTGTTCAAGAGGGAAATATAAGTCTAAAACTTTTGAGAAAGTAAGCTTCTTTGTTGTTCTCCTTTTAACATCTGCTAAATGTATTCGATAGGTAATAAAATAAACTACCGCGATAATAACATACCCTAAAAGGGCAAGATAAGGTGTTGTGGCTAAATATTCCGGATTGGCACTAGTAATAAAAAGAGGAAAGCCAAACATTGAAACTAACCAAATAATTCCCCAGATGCTAAAATTAATGATGAGCATTCTAACAGTCCATTCTCCATCAATAATGGTAATTAAGAGTGTTATCAACAGTGCAACGATAAGGTATGCACTAAAATAGTATTTTACTAATTCAATTTTCTTAAAGGCTGACACAAGCTCATACAATTTGAAACCATTTTAAGTTTAACGTATGGTAAATTTTAGGAAAAATATTTCTATGTAAAACATTAATGTCAAAGAGTACTAGCAACAAAAAAGAGAAAACTATAAAAATGTTAACGTGTATCGTTAATACTAAGCGCTATACTATCTAGCTGTATGAGAAAAAATTTCCAAAAAACAGCCGACAAATACCGTTTTCCTTTTGGACAAGGACAACATTTATAAATGGATACGTATCGCTGTCTTTAGCATCTACATACGAGTTAATAACGAGTACAGGTAGAAGGTGGCTAAGCCACAATAAACGCATCAAACGAATAAATGAGGCAAAAAAGATGAAGAGACGAAAACTACCCCGCGGTGGCGAGGATATCATAAAAGTTCTTGATGATCAAGGACCAATGACACAAAGAGATATCCTTAGTTCAGTAAACCAGCCAGAGCGTACGGTTCGCTATGGTATTCGTAGACTTCTAGAAAAGGGTATCCTCAAAAAAATGAGTAATTTGAAGGATATGCGCAGTGTATACTATTACCTCGCCCCTGAACTCAGAGAGAATTTCGAATTCTTAAAAGAAAATGAAGTTTCTGAATCAGCATAGATAAGCTGATTTACTATCTAAGGAAATGAAAAAGGTTCAACCTTTTTCTATCTCTTTCATTTTTATATTTTTACAAACTATTATACTTTTTTAAACTTGTAAAAACAATCTTCCAGTATTAACAAAACATATATTAAGTTCTGTTAATAATTTCATTCATTATGTCAGATATAGCCTTAGAAAAAGAGCTTCCAAGCCTATCTGTTGCTGTGGATTATTTAGATCATATTCTCTCTGCTTATATGGAACAACGATTAAACAAAAAACAAGCTTCAAAAATTTCAAAGAAAGTTCTTAGCATGCTCAGAAACTACAACTTTTCATCTGAAGAAAAAGATAAGTTTGAGTTTATCGAAGATTTATGCTTATCTTTTACCACTATTGAACGAACTAAGGGTGATTTTGAGCAATTTTTCTTTGATAGTCTAGTAGAAGAACTAAGTAAAGCAAAAAAAATGTAAAAATTGTAGAGTCGAATAAACATGAAAAAACATCCCGATTATAATTTTAAAATCGTTTTACTTGGCGATGCAGCAGTAGGAAAAACCTCCCTTGTGCAACGATTTGTGCATGATAAATTTAGCACGTCTTATTTGATGACAATAGGAATGGAGCCAAGTGAAAAATTCATTACCCTCAAAGATGGAACATTAGTAGCTCTGTCTATTTGGGATTTAGCAGGTCAAGATCGCTTTAAATTTATCAGACATACCTTCTTTAAAGGAGCAAAAGCTGCAATGATTGTATTTGATCTAACAAGAGATAGTTCTTTAAAAAATACTGAGCAATGGTATCAAGAACTTTATACCAATGCGGGTTCTAACACCGTAAAAGTGTTAGTAGGAAATAAAAATGATTTAAAGGATCAAATCTCAGTCTCAGATAAAGAATGTAAAACAATGAAAGAAAAAATCAA
Organism: uncultured archaeon; assembly: GCA_964514425.1. Classification (GTDB taxonomy): domain Archaea; phylum Asgardarchaeota; class Heimdallarchaeia; order Heimdallarchaeales; family Heimdallarchaeaceae; genus CAZEQQ01. The sequence goes on along the minus strand of CAZEQQ010000024.1, from coordinate 9,920 downwards.
GTGTTTTGATTTCATAAAAACCAGCGCTTTGACTGGAGATGCTGTAAATAAAGCATTCGAAGAAATGGCTAATATGTTAGTAAAACAAGCTCAAGGAAAGAAGTAATCTATTTTTCATCCTCTTTTTTTTCCTTTTCTTTCTTCTCTTTTTTTTCTTGCAATAAAAATTCTTCTTCATCAAAGAGCAACATATCATCCAAAACTGAATCTAGCAAAGGTCTATCTGGTGGTTCAAATTTGAAAGAATCGCTGCTATCCGTAAAATTGATATCTAAAGAAGAAAGATCCGCTTTTTTCCCTTTTCTACCTGAAATTGTAACATCGGCCGTTTCAAGTCTCTTTATCATAGATTTCATGGATGAAATCTCACTTTTCAGATCTGCTAAAACGGATAAATCATTGAGTTTCTTCATCAATTCTTCTAAATTGGATGCATCAATTTCTTGATGAACTTCTTTTATTGGTTCTTTTATTGGTTCTTTTATTGGTTCTTTTATTGGTTCTTTCTTTGTTATTCTCTCACTTTCAAGGCTTTTCTGTTGTTCACTCTGATTACTAATAATGTTTTTCAGTTTATCTATTAATTCATCAACTTTTGCCAAATCCTTTTGTGTTTTTTGCTCTGCTTTCCTTCCATTTTCTGCAATTTTAGTGAGTTTTTTATTATACATGAATTGTTGATGAGTATTTAATTGTTGATCTGGTGAAATCAAGGTAGAGGGAGATTTAGGATGTGAAGTATCTGAAGAACCAAATTGTTGTTTATGATGTGCGATAATAGCTGCAAGGATGGCTTTCTCCGCACTACCGTATACTGACACTAAATCTTCCAAAAAATCCCAAGTGTCTGTCGGAATAGGAACTTCTATTATTCTTGCATATCTTTGATGCTTTGGCTCAGAATACATTTATCAACCACTAAACTATTTTTCCTTATTTAAACTAAAGATATTTGTATTTAAAATATTTGTAAATAGGACAAAAATTTTTGAAATTAATGCAAAATTTTTTTTCTATAGTTTTCCTCTAATGTTTATAAAAAATCACACAATAAAAGATTTTAAAAGAGAATTAAGGAGTTTTCATATGGCAGATAGTAATGAGTGACGAAGAACTAGAAAGAATTAGACAAAAAAAAGTTCAACAATTGTTAAATGTTGCAAAAGAAAAAGAATTGAGAGAAAAACGCATGGAGGAATTAAAACAATCTGAAGAGGCACCAAAAAATGTAACAGAACAAGATAAATTACAGCTCATGAGTTACTTTCTAACCCCTGATGCTTATGAGTATTGGAAAATCTTGTATGATGCACCTCAAAAAAAACAAACAGCTGATACTATCTTCTTAAATGTCTTATATTTAATAAAAATAGGTTATCTTGAGGGACAACAAATATCTAGAATTGGTGTAAAAAAACTTGAAAGAAAAATAGAAGGCATTCCGTCATCAATAACAATTAAACGTAAAGGGGAAAAAGATGAATCCTAAGAAATAAAAAAATTTATGTGGATAAATTATTAACAATACCCACCTTTAGTTCTAGCAATAAGATATAGTTTATCGCCATCCATAATACCTGATTGCTTGAGAATATCACTGTCTTCTAATTGTTTTCCATGAAAAACTAAAATAACAGTATTTGCAGGGATCTTTTTTATTCTTGCAACTTCTCTTTTTAATTGTGCTACTGTTGATTGTGGATCTATATCTAACTCTAATGCTCCTCCACCAATTGCTGTTACTACTGTAATCCTCATTAATATTCACCTATAACGATTTTAACTTTAATTGAAATACTATTAACACAATACTTCTTAAATGTTAGCAAACTCTCTTTATGTGAATGCATATTTTTTTGAAAATGAATTACAAGCCTTTTTAACAATAAATGTTCAAATTTCAGCTAAGATTTCAATAAAAACAAAAAGTATATGGTAGGTGAAAAAGAATAAAAGAAACGTACAATTAGAAACAATTTTATTATTAGAAGTTATACACACATAATAATGAGTGATGAAACTCGATACTCACGGCAGATACTAATTCCAGAATGGAATCAAGAAAAAATGGAAAATAGTTGTGTTCTCATAGCAGGAGTAGGTGCGATTGGAAGTTATGTAGGCACTATTCTAGCTTCTGCGGGAGTGAAAAAACTTATTTTAATCGATATGGATAAAATAGAAGTCTCAAATCTTAATCGTCAGCTACTTTATACTGATAATGATGTAGGACAGTATAAGGCAGAAGTAGCCGCAAAAAAATTGGAAAAACTTAATCCTACGCTCGCTATAACTTTCTATAACAAAAAAATGGAAGAAGTACCAAAAAGTGTTTACGAAAGTTCCACCGTCATCATAGCTTGTTTAGACACTTTCATAGGACGAAGATGGATTAATTCAATGGCAGTGAATTTAAAGAAATCGTTAGTATTGGGAGGAATGTTTGCTTTTTTGGGAGATGTACAAGTTGTTATCCCTTTTGAAACACCTTGTTTTGAATGTCAACCTCTCGTTAGTGAAGAAGAATTAGCACAAGCTTGCACACCAATTGGCGAAGAAAGGAGAAAAAGACAAGAAGAAGAACACGCAGAAGAAGCAAAACTACCCGCAGTATCGACCCTATCGGCGATTATTGGTGGATTAATGGCTCAAGAAGCATTGAAACTCATCCAAGGAATTGGAAAACCAATAGAAAATTACTTATTTTATGACGGTTTAAATAATGCTTTCACCGATCTTAAACTAGCAAGAAACAAGGAATGTCCAAATTGTGGAGAACTTTACAATTTGCAGCAAGTGCAATTTGTTGTTAGTGAAAATGAACCTATAGGTGCAATAAAAACACGCTTGGCTTTAACTTATGGTTTATCTGAACCCGAAATAATGGTGCAAGGATATTTTTTGGAATCAGAAAAAACTCTGTCAAATTACAATATCAAAGAAGAATCACTTGCATTTGTAATGGATAAAAATTTAGCTGCACCCATTAAATTACTATTCTACTTTAAAAATGGGTAAACAAAAATGATATTTTCTGAATGCAATGTTTTTTAAATATTAATGACACGAATATTATAGAGATAATTTAGGTGATAAGAATTTCTAATGATTACATCATAGCAACAGAAATGCAACTCATGTTTGATAAAATAACCGGCTTTGAGCCAGTAAAAGGAGATTTAACTAATTGGAAGGGGCAAGTAGGAATAATTCAAGGAACTAATATACCTATATTTTTAGAATTATGGATAAATAGAAGTTTCCCAGATTCCCCTCCAAAAGCACAAATAACTCCTAAACTTAATCACCCTAATGTAGATGATGATAACACCCTAAGTTTAAGAATACTAAGCCAATGGACACCCAGAAATCATCTTTATGAAGTTGTAGACGAAACAAGAAGGTTATTCGCAAAGGTACCCGCTTTACCTTATAGGACAAAGGTAAGAAAACAAAACGAAGAGAGCTCTTTTGTGAGAATGCAAGCTATACCTTTTGAAACAGCTCCATTAAGACAAGTCCCGTTTTCCCAAACTATGCCTGAAGACTCTAGAATATCTACAGAAATGAAAAGCATAGAGCATGAGATAACAAGATATCAAGATAGAATCGAAACAATAAATAAAGAAATAGAAGAAGAACGTTCATCTCTCTTGAAAAATGTCGGTGTATCAACTAAAGGGAAAGAAATGGACGTATCATTAGATGCAGTATATAGTGCAGAAATAGAAGCTTCAAAGGATTTGTTAGAAACTTTAGAAGAAAAATTTGAAGATGGAGATATTGAATCTATCAGTTTTCTAAGATTAACAAGAAAATACAATCAAGATTATTATAAAGCAGAGAAAAGGTTAGAGCGTATTCAGAATGGAAGTGGTACAATGGATGAAAATATTTTAGATTTAGAAGCAGATTTATATGCAACAATTGTAACGCTAGAAAATCTTGCAAGAAGTTATGAAAACCAGGATATCGGGCAAATCGCATATAAAAAACAATTACGTGCTTTAGTAAGAGCAATATTTAAGTCAAGAATGAAACTAGAAAAAGTAGGATTTGAACTTGAGGGCTTTATCAAAAGAGAAAAATTAGCTGAAAAATGTCCCAATGGTATAAGACAATTAAGAATTGCAGAAGGAGCAGAAACTGCAGATGCTATCTCTATTCCATTTGAATCATTAAAGAAAATGCCAACAAAAACAGCAGATTTTGTTTCAGCAGCGATAGAATTAATAGATTTAACTAGATTGAAATCAGTTGCAAGAGCAGATTTACTCCTAACAGATTTAGATGAAATGATTTCCATTGCTGGAACTTTCCCTGGAATGGAAAAAGATCATTGGATGCTACAAGACATGAACAATTGGCGAGATATTGTTTCTAAGTATAAAACACAAGAAATAATAAAAGAAAATGATGCAGAAAAATTAGAATTTCAATGTTCTAGATGGCTTAACGAGTTTAGAAGGATGTTGAAAGCTCTATAATTCTTATCTTTTTCATTTTCAGAGGTACAAAATGAGTAGATTCAATTCTAATCTTGACACAAAACTATTTGAAGAAATTAGAGCGGAACTATTTGAACTAATTAACTTAATAGAAGTGAAAATTGATGTTGGATACATTTTAGAAGAACTTGAGATTATAACAAAGAAAGTAAAAAATCTCAAAAAAAGTGAAACTTATATTGACTCAGAAATGGAAGAGTTGTTCAACCACTTCTACAAGAAATACAACACTAAACCCTCCTCATTTCTATCAGAGAAGGAAGAAAGAAAATTGACAGAAGTAATAAAAAGTTGGATATTAAAAATTGCAACAATCTTTTAAAAAACGCATAACAAAAAATTACCTTTTTATAATTGACAAGACAAAGTAAAAATGGCGATAGTATGGGATTACGTGACATAGAGAAAAAACTCAAAATTAGATCAGCTTTTCAAATAAAAGATGCTGAATTGATGATTAAAGAATTAGAACAAATGATAGAGAATATCAAAGAAACAAAGAAACAACTCGAGAAATTTGAGAAAAAATATGGAAAACAAGTATCAGAAAATAAAGAGTATTATGAAAAACTTTCAGGTTTAAGAGAAGAACTCGGATTACCAAAGGAAATAGGACGGTATGACTGGAAAGATGCTCCTTCCTTCAGAGATAGGTTAACTGGAGGGGGATATTATGATGTACTCGCGAATGATGTTTTAGAGTTAGGACAATCATTTGTGCCAGAAAATGGAGGAATTACAACCATAAGCGAACTCTTAACTAACTTGAATAAAGCGAGACCGGGTAAATTAGTAACAATTGATGATCTCTACAGAGCCTTAGAAAAACTAATTGACACAAAATTAATACCTCCTTTCAAAATATTAGAATCAGGAGTTAAATTAGTAGAATTTGCACCGATTGAATTTAGCCCCGATCATGACATGATTCTGAGCCATGCATCAAAAACTGGTTTTGTTACTAAAGAACAATTGATAATGAAAACAGGATGGGGTGAAGAGAGAATTAATAGATGTCTAAAATTCTTTGAAGAAAACCATATAGCACGTGTAGATTCTTCATATGCAGAAGGAACAAAATATTGGTTCCCAGGGTTAATTGCCTAAAAAAATGGGGAAGGAGAAATTAAAACACTTGTGTTGCTTCAAAAGCAATTATGGTTTTCTCCCTGTTTAGCCAGTAAGCCATTTTTCTTGAAACTAGAACGTTACAAACTTCCACTAAATCTTTAGCTGGTAAGGATGCCCATATTTGATCGTCAAACTGTGTAAGATCATAGAGGGAGTGAACCTCGACAACCCTTCCCGTGTCGATCATAAATGAAAGCATATCTTCTGCAAACTCTTCTTTTGTTCGCCAATATATTCTAGCTCGAACTTTATTTGTCAAAGGTAATCTGAAAAGTTTAGCAAATAATAAAGCAAAAAATCCTTCTTTATCCTTTGTCCATTCAGCAAAGTTATTGGTTTCAAGAAAATCAATAAGATCACGAATTTGTTCAATAGTTAAATCTTTATTCACTTTTTTATTAACAAAAGGATAAACGCTTCTAAGTTCGTTGACATTGACAATGTGGATAACAAAATGTTTTGTGTAATCTAAAATAAGATTGGACCACTCATCAAGCCATGATTTAAGTTTGGGGTCAGTGGACTTGGGAGAGACATACATCCAAGGTTTATCGATCCATTTAGGTAGAATAGCTTCAAATTGTATTTGTAAACTGTCTTTCATCTCTTTTGACAAGTCTAATTTAGCTTCTGTTTTTTCTATAGGTTTAGTGTTTTGCAACAGCCCTTTATCTACTTCTAATCCTTTGATACTAGCTTCTATTAACTTTAATTTATCCTCAGAAATGGTTTTTTCTTCTTTCAGTTTTTCTAAATCAATAGAGGAGAACTCTTCACCTCTTTTTTTCTCACTTTCCATTGTCATAATATTCACCTATCTTTAAGCACTTCCAAATTCTTCATACCATGTTGTATATTTGTCTACTTCTGCCTTACTCACTGAAGGATTGATACGACCTATAGCATTTCTGAAATCAGTATCAGATACTTTTCTAGCTAATATTTCACTATCACTTAATGCGCCACTCATATCTAATTCTCGAATGGGTTGCATTATTGCTTCTCTACACACCATCGCAATGTCTGCACCAGAATATCCTTCTGTTATACTTCCTAATTTATCAAAGTCAACATCAGACTCTAATTCTACTCCACGTGTATTATATTTGAAGATGCCTGCTCGTGCATCTGCATCAGGAAGAGGGATCATAATCCTACGTTCAAATCTTCGGCGAAATGCAGAGTCAATAGCTTCAGGAAAATTAGTTGCACCTAAGACTACAATACGATCTTTATCGCTGGAACCTAACCCATCCATAGATGTTAGTAGTTCTGTTTTTACTCTACGCATAGCATCGTGCTCTCCACCTCTTACACCTGTTAAAGCATCAACCTCGTCAACGAAAATAATAGAGGGTTCTTTTTCTTTAGCAATTGTAAACAAACTTCGAACTAATTTTTCAGATTCACCTAGCCATTTACTCATAATTGAAGCAGCACTAATGTTAAAAAAGGTAGCTTCAACTTCTGCAGCAGTAGCCTTTGCCATAAGTGTTTTACCGCATCCAGGAGGACCGAAAAGAAGAATACCTTTCCAAGGTCTTCTCGCACCAGTAAATAAATCCGGACGAAGTAGAGGTAAGACTATTGCCTCACGTAAAGTTTGTTTGGCTGTCTGTAATCCTGCAATATCATTTAATTTTATAGTTGGTTTTTCAGTAACGATAAGATCTGCAATGGCTGCATCAAGTTTAGAATCATCTTCACCACGTTCAGAGCTTTCACGCCTTTTACCTATAGAATCTCGGAGTTCTTTGGCTCGAGAAATATACATCTCTGCTTTTCTTCTAAGTGAACGGGCAATTTCAGGGTTACGTTCAAATCGAATAGCTTTCATTAAAGCTTCTGCAGCATCCAAATAGAGAGGAATAGCATCAGAATAATTTTTATCTTTATCGTGATTATAAGCTTGTTGAGCTAAATTTTTGGCTTGTTCAATAATACCACTGGCACTCATAATTAAACCTCTTATATAACCGTCTCTGTATCCAAGAGATGAAGTGTTATTTTTATAACGTTCATATTATATTATTATGAATGATTAATAAACTATTCTTAATAAGTGGCACGGAAGAAAATAAGTGATAGACCCGTGCAAATTTAAAAGGAAAAGAAAGATAGAAAGAAAGTCGTATATAAAGAAAAGAAAGAAAATAGAATTTTCTTATCCGAGGATAAGAAGAATTGAAACAAGCAAACCATAAATAGCTACAGCTTCAATAAGTACAATGAATAGAAACGTTTTACCAAAAAGTTCTGGCTTTTCTACAATAGCACCAATTGCAGTAGATCCCGCCATACCCATTCCTATAGAAGCTCCAAATCCAGCTAATCCAACAGCTAAACCTGCACCAAGTGGTTTTAAATCAACAGCATCAGTATCACCATTTTCATCTGCAGCTAAAACCACGGAAGGGTTTAGCAAGAAAATGGACGCTGCAACGAAGAGTAGTAGAAAAATCATTGATTTCTTTTTTAATATCATAAATTACACCTAAACTGTTTTTTTTTGTTTTGTTAAATATTTTTCTATCTTTGCATTCCTTTCACTTTACACAATATAAGTTTTAGTATTTGTATGTTCAGTTACGTGTTTCTAGACCAAAGAAGTTTTTCAACAAAAAGTCCATAAAAGAGCAGTAACTTTTAAATGGGTAAGTATATATATTAATTAAAACTAGAGTATTCATAAGAAATAAAGTTGGTGAAGAACAACAAATGGTTGGCAATTTCTTTGGATGGTTGCTTGGAACAAAAAAATCTGGTCGTGATCACATTGTGAATTTGAGATTAACGAGTAGAAGACTTGACCGAGCAGCACGTAAAATTGAACGCGATGAAGCACGCATTCAACTAAAATTAAAACAAGCAATTCAACGAGGAGATATGGAAAGTGCACGATTATACGCTACTGACATTGTTCGATCTCGTAAATGGGCCCTAGGCTATCAGAAACTTATTTCTAAAATAAATGGATTAATATTCAAATTAGAACGTGCAGATTCAGCAGCTAGTATGGCCGAAGAAATGCATGGCGTAGCATCTGCATTGCGTATGGCTAACGCACAATTACAAATTCCCGACCTTGACCGTGTAATTATGGACATGGAAAGTAGTATTGATGGAATAGAAAATTCAACTGAAGCTTTAGAAGATGGTATTGATGATTTACTCGTATCTGATTCAGATCCAGTAGAAATAGATAGATTAATAGATCAAACTGCAACAGAGATGGGAATATCAACAGGTACTAGTCTACCTAATGTTGGTGTTGTTGAAACCGATGATCTTGAAGCTGAAATTCAGAAGTTGCGAAAGAAAGCAGATTAAATAGAGTGATAGAAAATGGCAAAAAACTGGTTATTTGGTAATAAACGTAAAGATGATGCTCAAGCTATTTCTGTTCTAAAAGCTCAAATGAACAGATATCAACATGAAACAAGGAACCTCGAACGTCAAGCTGACGAGCAAAAGGTCTTAGCAGCAAAAATGTTGCAAAGCAACAATAAATCTGGAGCTCGTGCTGCTTTACAACGTCGTCAAATATATCTGAAGAAAATAAATCAAGCTCAAAATATGATTATGAACTTACAAACACAACTAGATAGCATACAAACAGCTACATCTACAGTTGAAACAGTTAAGGCCATGGAAACAGGTACAAAAGTTGTAGGTTCAAAACTGAAGGAAGTTTCTCCTGAAAAAGCAGAAGCAGTTATGGATTCAGTAATGGAACAAAGAGACCAACTGGACATGATGACAGAAGCTTTATCTGACACTAGCCTTTCTGATAGCATGTTAGACTTAGGAGATTCAGAAATAATTGATGATGAACTAGATCAACTGCAAGCAGAATTGGATCTAGGAAAAACAACCTCCCTCCCTAATCTAGAAGGTTTAACCGAACCTCCTAGTGAAAAACCAAGGGTCAAGAAGGGAGAAAAGGAAGAGGAAGATACTTCAGATATTGAAGCTGAATTAGAAGCTCTTAAGAAAGAATTCTCTCAAGAAAAATAGAAAGAACTATTCTTTCTTCAATTTTTTATATTTACATAAAAGTTCAAAGAGGACTATTTTCACAAAATAATACTTTAATGTGCCTCTATAAAAACATTGTAAATTTTGGATGAAAAGATACAAATTTTAAGAAAGATTAAATAACTCGTCATCGGTATTTGATAATTCATGTAGCTGCTGATCAATCCGATTTTGTTCAAGAAGTATTCTTCTCAAGATATCGTCAGAAACTTTAGTATATTGAAATCCGTTTTTACTTTCTTG
>CAZEQQ010000023.1:5466-14026 GCA_964514425.1 uncultured archaeon | reverse complement strand
ATGCTATCACCAAAGGTGAGATTACTGATGAACTTTATCAAGGTCCTGTTTTATCTGGTAATGCTTTTAGTGTTTTAAGCAACATTTTAGGTATTGGTAAAGATTTCGAGATTACTTTAGGGTCTGGTTTTTGTGGAAAGGAACAACCTGCAAAAGTTGATGCGGGAGGACCTTGGTTAGCTCTTCGAGCTACTTTAGCAGGAGGTAAATAAGATGGCTACACTACAATCAATAGATGAACTAATTGTATTAAATGAAAAACTTTCTTCTTATGCTGAAAAATATGAAGTAAAAGAAGTTGAAATGTTCTTTGAGTATAGTAAAACTTTACAAATTATTATTTCTGGGCATTCTATCGTCAATGAGCGTGAAACAGAGGAATTAGGTTTCTCTTCCCGTATTATCAATAATGGTTCTCAAGGTTTTGCTTATTCTAATAAAACCTCCTTTGAGGAATTAAAAAAGTGTGTTGATGATGCTGTTGCTATTTCTAAGGTTGCTCCTCAAACTCCTGACATTAGTCTTCCTGAAATCAAAACGTCTTATCCTTCTATCTCTAATCTCTATAGTTCCGATCTTGCTAATATTGATGTTGAATTTCTTATCAATCAAGCTAGAGAATTCATAGAGCCACTCAAAACTGCTCCTGTTGAAGTTAAAGTAGATTTAAGTAAAGTGCAGCTTACTGAAAGTTGGATCGGTATTGTTAACTCTTTAGGCATTAAACAAGCTTACAAAACCAATTTGCTCCATGGCGAATTCTTTATGATTGCTCGTGACGGAGAAAAAGTAGGGTCATTCATAGATGAAAGTTTCTTTACCCGTAATCCTAAGTCAGTTAACTTGCCGATAATAGGACAAAATATGATCCAAAAAGCTGTAGATAACTTAAATGTAGAAACAATTCCTTCTCTTGATTCTGATACTGTGATTTTTAATCCTGACGCTGTTGCTAATCCCATAGCTTTTGTTATAGCTTTAGCAGTTTCTTCTAAAAATGTTCAAAAGAACCGTTCTCTATGGAAAGATAGTTTAGCTGAACAAGTAGCAGTTGATTCTTTTTCATTAACTGATAACCCTCACAATGTTGAAGGAGGAATAGGTGCAAAGCCTTTTGACATGGAAGGTACCGCTACTAAACCTGTTGACATCATCAAAGATGGTATGTTAGAAACTTTTCTTTTTGATGAGTTGCATGCCAAACGTGCAAAAACTGAATCTACTGGTCATTGCACTAGATCAATGGGAGGTAAACAATTTTCTGCTCCCCCACGTGAGGTATTTCCCCATTCCATGTTTATTCATCCTGGAGATATGAAATTTGATGAAATGATAGAAGACACGAAACTTGGTATTATCTTTGATCGTTTCTCGGGTTCTACAAGAATGGAAAATGGTATTTTCAGTGGAGTTGCAAAAGGTGTAAAACTTATAGAGAATGGAGAGATTACGAAACCTTTGACTAACATTTCTATCGCAGGCAATGTCTTTGATCTCCTTAAGAATATAGACGGAATAGCAGATAAGCAGAGATTAACTCATGGGTTCCTTACAACTCCTTGTATTAAAGCAAAAAAAGTTTCTATTACTACTGAAAGTAGCTAAAAAATTTATAGTGTTAAGAAAAGTTCGAACTTTTCTTCTTTTTCCTTTAGGGAGTGGTAGTGCAAAAAAAGTCAGCTCATATGCTATTTCTATTTTTTTATTTCCTTAAAGTTTTGAATAAATCTGCACGTGTAATTATACCTGTTATTCCTTCATTTGTTGTTACAAGGATTGCAGGAACAAATTCCAGTAAACTTGATAATACTTTTAGTGGTGTTTGTTCTGTTATTGTAGGAAAAGGATCAGACATTACTTCTTTTATCTGTTTTTGTGTTATTTTCTCATATTGTTCTCTATCATTTATTGCTGCTGATATTAATTTGAGAATTGTTTGATCACTAATGCTTCCTATACATACTCCTTGTTCATTGATGACTGGAAGCTGTGAAAATGCGTGTTTTTCCATTTTTTTTGTAGCTTTTAATAGTGTATCATTTGGTTTAACAGAGATATATGGTGATGTCATCAACTCTTTCGCTGTTTTTTCGTTTTTCCTTTCTATCTGTTCTAATGTTAGAAATATCTTTGCTACTAATGTATATGAAGGATTGATTGCTCCTTTTTCTATTTTTGTTATGACTGATTGACTTACATCTGCTAAATTTGCTAATTCTTTTTGCGTTAATCCTAATAATTTTCTCTTTCTCTTTATTTCTGTCATATCTGGAAACATTTTTAATCACTTTTCCTATAATTCCATTAGGAATTTCCTTCCTTGAAAATATTTTTTTAAGAATTATAAATATTCCTATTGGAATATTATAGTCAAGAAATATTATATATAGTAATATTTGACCTTTGTTAATGACTCACACTATAGAAAAAACAAAAGAAGACAGTTTTAATCGATTGGTTAAACTCGCACGTGAACAGCTCACAAAAGTAGCTTTTGATAGTACTATAGAGTATCCCGGAACAGGATATTTTCTTCCTACTATATATAGCTACTATAATCAAAAGATTACCACAGTTAGTCAATTAGAAGATATTCTTTCATCTATAGTTTTAGAGTCGTCTGACAGAGACTTAGAATTACAATCTCTTCTTTTAATTGAATTATATGAAGCTTTAATTTATTCTGACTCAGCCAAAAATCCTTATACTTTACCCTACATAGGTTTTATTCCCGATTCCATTTTCAGACAATTAGGGGTTCCTTTAGTTGATGGATCTCTTCAGGGGGTTGGGGTTATTGTTGGGAGTGTTAAAAATGTAGAATTTTTAGTTTCACTTGTTAAAGAATTTCAAAAAAACAAAATTCTTCTCCTTCTTGTAGGAGATTGCATCAAACAATTACAAGAAATAGATTTTGAACTTGGTGTGCACCGTTACATTGTTCCTGTGGGTGAAAATTCAACAGCTCTAACACATGTCTATAATCTTACTGTACGAATGGCTCTCTCCTTTGGTAGAATTTCCCCTGGAGATAGAAAAGGTTTATTGGCTTATATTAAAAATAAAATACCTATATTCACTCTTGTTTTAGGTGAATCTGATCAAATTTTACAACTAATTACTTCTGGATATACTGTTTCTGGTATTCCTGTTATTCTCTTTAGCGACAAAGATGAAAATATTCCTATACCTTCCGAGCATCACAAGAATTTGGTTAGTTGTTGTTTAGCAACTAAAGGGATTAAAACTACTGTAGAAGATGTACCTATCCCTATAGATTATAGTTTTGCTTATGAAGGTCAATCAGTTAGAAAAACTGATGTTTTTGTCGAATTCGGTGGAGGGAATTCTCGAGCTTTTGAATTGTTAAAAATGAAACCAATTGAACAGATTGAAGATGGTAAAATTTCTCTTTTTGGTCCCGATGTAGATGAATTAGAGGCTGGAAGTGTATTACCTCTTGCTATGATCATTGAAGTCGCGGGAAAAGCTATGCAAGAAGATTTTGAGCCAGTATTAGAGAGGCAACTACATCATTTCCTTAATTTTGGTGACGGTATATGGCATAACGCTCAACGAGACATTATTTGGATAAGAATAAACAAAGATGCAGTGAAGAAAGGTTTTATGATCAAACATTTAGGGCAGATTATTTATTCGAAACTTCATTCCAATTTTTCTAATGTAATTGATAAAGTCCAGATATCCATCTATACATTAGCTGAAGAAGTTTCAACGAGATTAGCATTCGCTAAAGAGAAATATCGTCAAAGAGATGAGAGAATTAACAACATGAATGATGAAACTACCTCAACTTTTTATTCTTGTCTTCTTTGCCAATCTTTTGCCCCAAATCATGTCTGTGTTATCTCTCCTGAAAGATTAGGATTATGTGGTGCTGTTAATTGGCTTGATGCTAAAACAAGCCATAACATTAATCCAACTGGAGGAAATTATCCTATTGAAGTAGGAGAGTTGGTCGATTCTAAATATGGTATCTGGAAAGGAGTGAATGAATATGTTTTTCGTGAATCTCACGAAACTATCAAAGAGGTTAGCCTTTATAGTATAATGACTAATCCTCTCACATCTTGTGGTTGTTTTGAGTGTATTGCTACTTTTGTTCCTGAAGTGAATGGTATTATGATTATTACTCGAGAGTATTCAGGCAGTACTCCTTTAGGATTACAATTTACAACATTAGCAGGAATGGTAGGAGGAGGTGTGCAAACACCTGGTTTTATTGGAATAGGTAAGAACTATATTCTTTCCAAAAAATTTCTAGCTGCAGAGGGAGGGTTAAAAAGAATTGTTTGGATGCCTAGAGAGCTCAAATTAGCTCTTGAGGAAAAAATAGACGCTATTGAACCTGGTTTTACATCAAAGATAGCTGATGAAGAAGTTGTTACTACAATTGATGAACTTCTCAATTTTCTTTCTGAAGTCAACCATCCAGTATTGTCTATGGATCCACTTCTATGAGGTGATTTATAGTGAATTTTAAAGGAACCATATCATCAGTAACCCTTGGAAGATTAGATAAGAGATTAGAATTGGGAGGTCATGCTACTCTCCCTTTCATTAAACCATACATCACGCCTAAAGTAGCTTTGATGATTTCAGATAGTCATCTAGAGTTTCCAAAGGGGGTTTATGACTGTTATCGTCAGAAAGCTAATAATATTTTGGAAATCGCAGAGTATTATGTGGCTACAATAGGCGTAGATGCGCTCTATTTGCAGCTTACTCATGAACTGACCGCAACAAATATTCTGTTAGAATTAATTGATGCTGTTTCTGTCCCTATCATCATTTCTGGTTCAGGAGAAAAAGAGAGAGATGCTCACATTCTTAAGCGCTGTGCTGAAGAAGCGGAAGGAGAAAATCTTTTACTTTACAAAGCAGAATTAGATGATTACAAAACTCTAGCTGCTAATGCTTTGATTTATGGGCATACTCTGGTAGCTGAATCTCCTATAGACGTCAATATTGCTAAACAGTTAAATATTATCCTTACTGATTTTGGACTTCCTTTAGAAAGAATTGTTATTGATCCTATGGTTGCTTCATTAGGCTACGGTTTAGAATACACTTATTCTGTTGTTGAACGCATTCGTTTACAAGCTTTAGCTGGAGACAAAATGCTTTCTTCTCCTATGATTGGTTTTGTCAACGATTCTTGGAAAAGTCGAGAATCTTCTGTAGATCACCCCTTATGGGGACCAATAGAAGAGAGAGGAATACTGTGGGAAGCTGTTACAGCATCAACTCTTTTTTCTTCAGGAATTGACTTATTAGTTTTCAAACATCCAGAAAGTGTTACTCTCTTCAAACAAACTTTAGGAGGAGATAAGTTTTGACTAGTGCTTTAGAATTTTATAAATTGCTCCCTAAAACTAATTGTGGAGACTGTGGTTTGCCCACATGTCTAGCTTTTGCTATCAAGTTGACCTCTAAAGATACCGATATAACAAAATGCCCCCATTTAGATGAATCTGTTTCAAAGGAATTAAGTAGTGCATCTTTGCCTGCTGTCAAAGAGATAGTGTTATCTACTGAGGGGCATTCTGTTAGACTAGGGGGAGAAACAGTTTTTTTCCGTCATGAAAAAAAGTTTTACAATGAATCTGCCCTATGTATCACTCTTTTTGATACTGACTCCACAGACACGATTTCACGTAAATTGCAAGAAAGAGCCATAGATCGTTTAGCTATGGAACTAACAACTAATATGATTGGAATAGTCAATAGCTCAAATCAACCGCAGTTATTTTTAGATTTAGTAAAGTTTGTTAAAGAAAACTCTGATTTACCTCTTGTACTCTATTCTGAAGATACAGAAACGCTGCAGAAAAGTTTAGCGTTATTGTCTAAAAATGAAAGAGCTTTAATTGGTCCTGTTACAAAAATGAATAAAGACAATTTGTTAGAAGTAGCCAAAACTCACAACTGTGTCATTTTCCTATCAAATTTTGAAGACTTTGAAGAGTTATCAGAACTGGTTTCAGAAGCTCAACTAAAAGGTATCCAAGATATAGTAATAGATTGTTCAGTTGGAACACTGAAAGAAACATTAGAAAGGCAGATTAGATGTCGTTGGTTAGCTGTAAATGAGAAAAATCGTTCAGTTGGTTATCCTATCATCAGTTTTTCTTATCTCTTTGCTAACACTCCATTGAATGAAACTTTAGTTGCAAGCCTTTTCATTGCAAAATACTCTTCCATTGTTTTGTTCAGTTCAAATGACTTTAACCACCTTGTTCCTTTACTGGTTTTGCGCCAAAATATTTTCAGTGATCCCCAAAAACCTATTCAAGTTGATGCTCGATTATATGCAATAGGAGAAGTAACTGAAGATTCACCCGTATTTCTTACAACCAATTTCTCATTGACCTATTTTACTGTTTTAACAGATATAGAATCAACAAACATTCCTAGTTATCTCCTAATTGTTGATACTGAAGGTACATCTGTACTTACAGCTTTTGCCTCTAATAAAATTAATGAGGACAAAATTGCTGAAGCTATCAAAGAATCAGATTTAGAAACCAAAGTAACACATAGAAAAATTATCATTCCAGGTTTTCTTTCTCCCTTATCTGGTAAAATAGAAGAACAGTCTGGTTGGAAAGTATTAGTTGGTCCTACTGATTCAGCTCAAATTACACCTTTTCTGAAAAATCATTGGAGGTTAAACAATGACTAAAAAGAGTTGTTCTGTTTATTTTCACCCACAGGAATTATCTGCAGAAGTTTCCCAAGGAGAAACAATCTTACATGCAGCAGAAAAAGTAGGAATAGCCCTCAACATTCCTTGTGGAGGTCATGGTCGTTGTGGAAAATGTAAAGTTATTGTAACAAAAGGTAAAATTTCTTTCAAAGGTGTTTTTCATGAAGAGCACTTTACTCCTCAAGAATTACAAGAAGGTCAATGTCTTGCATGTCAAACGATAGTTAAAGGTTCTGTTGAAGTCTATACTTTTCCTGAAAGTATGGTCACAAATCAAAAAGTGTTGGATCATACTTTAGACTCGCAGTATGAATTTAATCCTGTTATTTCCGAAATTTCTCTTTCTCTTCCTCTACCTACTGAGAACAACAATATTTCAGATACTGAGCGTTTACTTCAAGCACTAAGAAAAGCATTAAAACAGAAAGAAATTACAATTCCGTATCATGTTCTTCTTTCCCTTCCATTGAAACTTCGTGAAAACAGTTGGAGAGTAACTACAATAGTGCAAAAAGGATTGAAGTCTTCTAAAGTTCAAGAGATTATTTCAGCCAAAACTGCTAATATGTTATATGGATTAGCTGTGGATATTGGAACAACTACTACAGTTGCTCATCTAATTGACCTAAAAACAGGAAAAACGATAGATAAAGCTTCAACCATTAATAGTCAGATTCAATGCGGAGAAGATATTATCACTCGTATTCATTATGCTTCCTCTTCTGTTGACAATTTAAACAAAACCCAACAATTAGCAATAAATGACATCAACTCCCTCATACGGTCATTTCATGTTCCTTTTGATACTATTCGAGCTCTATCTTTTGCTGGAAATACGGTTATGTCTCATCTATTCTATGGGATCAATCCTACTTATATTTGGCAAGAACCTTATACTCCTGTATTAACTTCTTTTCCTACTTTATTAGGTCATCAACTGGGTTTGAATACTCATGAATATGCAGAAGTTTATGCACTTCCTTCAGTTTCTAGTTACATTGGCGGAGATGTCATAGGTGGTATAATCCTTTCTGATATGCACAATAGTGATAACATTTCACTCTTTGTTGATATTGGTACCAATGGTGAAATAGTTCTTGGTTGCAAATCATGGTTAGTGTCGTGTTCAGTTTCTGCAGGTCCTGCTTTAGAAGGCGCAGAAGTTAAATGTGGTATGCGAGCAGCTAATGGAGCGATAGAATCAGTTACTGTTGACCCTAACACCCTCACTCCATCATTTTCAATTATTAATAACGATAAACCTATTGGTATCTGTGGTTCAGGATTGATAGATTTATTAGCTGGTCTTTTTTGTGCTAACACTCTAACTCAATCTGGACACTTCCGCGATATTTCTCATCCTCGTATTAGACATAATGGTTTGTGTAAAGAATATCTTCTTCTTGAACGCAAAGAAACAGGAACAGATAAAGACATTGTACTGACAGAATTTGACATAGCTAACTTACTTAAAGCCAAAGGAGCTTTTTATGCAGGTTACACCGTTCTCCTCAGATCCTTTGGTTTATCTTATCAGAATATAGATACTTTTTACGTTGCTGGGGGATTTGGTACCCATCTTAATACTAAAAATGCTATAATAATAGGACTTTATCCGGACATTTCTCCAGATAAGATAAAATTCTTGGGTAACGGTTCTCTAGGAGGCGCTAAATCTACTTTGCTTTCTTTAAGCAAAAGAGAAGAAGCTGAAACTATTGCTAAAAACATAACAAATTTTGAGCTTTCTAACAATTATGAATTTATGGATGAGTATACTTTAGCTTCTTTCCTTCCACACACACAACTTGAACTCTTTCCAACTGTTCA
>CAZEQQ010000023.1:0-5456 GCA_964514425.1 uncultured archaeon | reverse complement strand
TCGGAGGTATAAAAAATGCGTTTTAATTGTTTATCAACAGGTATAGGTAGCTTACCTTTTACCGATACTAAATATGCGTGCGACTTTGTTCTTAACAACAGTCCACACATCCCTTTTTGGCCACAATTACCAAAAAAAGAGAAAAAAGAAAATATGTATAATATGTTCAGTGAACATCTTCCAGGACTAAATCTGTCAAATGGGAAAATATTCATTGATTCTTCTAAATTAGAAGAACAAGAAAGATTTCTTATTCAGATATTCGATAATGAAGAAACAGAGATAGGTATTAGCGAAGATTATGCTTCGGGACTTTATCACTTTCTTTCTTCTAACTTTCCCCATACAATCAAAGCTATCAAAGGTCATGTTACTGGACCTGTAAGTTTCGGGTTACAGATTAACGACGAATTATGTAAACCTATACTATATAATGATCTTCTTACAGATATTCTTATCAAAAACATTTCAGGCATAATTAGATGGCAAGAAAAGGTTCTTTCAGCTATTCATGAAAATGTTATCATTTTTGTAGATGAACCCTATATGTCTTTTATTGGGTCAAGTGTAATTTCTCTTGATACACATAGAGTTCAAGGTATGATAGAAGAGATAGTTTCAATTCCAAAAAAAGCGAAAATAGGATTACATTGCTGTGGAAACACCGATTGGTCTTTAATTCTTAATTCTAATTTGGATATTGTTTCATTTGATGCTTACGAGTATGCGGAGAATTTTCTCCTTTATCGCCAAGAAATCGCTAAATTTGTCAAAAAAGGAGGAGTTATTTCGTGGGGTATAATTCCTACAGATTTAGAACAAATTTCTAAAGAAACAACTGAAAGTCTTTATGAGAAATTAATTGGATACTGTATACAATTAGAAAATGAGACCAATCTCTCTATAGAAACAATTTTGTCATCATCCCTACTTACACCTGCTTGTGGTTTTGGAGCTCGTGATCAAGTTACGACTATAGAAGCTTTTTCTCTCTCTAATTCTTTGTCTTCTAAAGTTAGAGAGAATTTTTTTGGAGGTGATGATTCATGAGTTTTACAATAGCTGTGGCAGGTAAAGGAGGAACTGGTAAAACTACCTTTTCAGGTCTATTAATTGACTACCTTTCACAAAATGCAGATAAACCTCTTCTTGCTGTTGATGCTGACGCTAATGCTAATTTACATGAGGTGCTAGGTGTAACTTATGATAAATGCATAGCTGACATTAGAGAAGATACCTTAAAGCAATTGCCAGATTATGCTAATATTCCTAAAAATATTTTAGTTGAACATCTATTACATCAGACTTTAGTTGAAAGCACAAAATTTGATTTATTGGTTATGGGAAGACCAGAAGGAAAACGTTGTTACTGTTTTGTTAACAATCTTTTAAGGAAACATATTGATGTAATTAGTAAAAATTATGGATTTATAGTTATAGACAATGAAGCTGGAATGGAACACATTAGTAGAATGACAACTCGTGATATAGATGTTCTTTTTATCCTCTCTGATTCAACATTACGAGGTTTACGTTCAGCTGTGCGAACACGTGAGTTAGTAAAAGAGATGAATCTTGCTGTTAAAGAACAAATTTTAGTAATTAACAAAGTTAGAGCAGATAATCAAGAATTTTCAATTCAACAAGCAAAAGAATTTGGTTTTGTGAATATTGTTACCTTACCTTTAGACCCATCTATCACCCAGTTAGATGAGAAAGGTTTACCATTGATTGAAATCAAAGATATTAGTCCAATAAAACAGACTTTGGAAGCTACAATTTCTTCCATTACTAGTTTTAATCCTCTTTTAGCTAAACAAACTCTTTCAAAAAATGTAGGTGATATAGAATGAATGAAACACTTAGAACGATAGATGAAATAAATGAAAAAATAAGAGATGGATCAGTTGTAGTCCTTACTGCTGATGAAATGACAAAATATGTCCAAGAAGTTGGATTGGACCAGGCAGCTCAAGAAGTTGATGCCGTTACAACAGGTACTTTTGGAGCAATGTGTTCTTCTGGAGCTTTTCTCAATTTTGGACATTCTGATCCTCCAATAAAAATCACCAAAACATGGTTGAATGATGTCGAAGCCTATTCTGGTATAGCTGCTGTTGATGCATATTTAGGTGCTACCCAATCATCTGAAACTTTAGGAATAGAATACGGAGGAGCTCATGTTATTGAAGATTTAGTGAAAGGAAAAACTATCTCGCTTAAGGCTAGTTCTCATGGAACAGATTGTTATACTCTTAAAGAATTGGATACTGAGATAACATTAGAAGAGTTAAATCAAGCAATATTATGTAATCCAAGAAATAGTTATGAAAGGTACAATGCAGCTATTAATTCATCAGAAAAGACTCTTCTTACCTATATGGGAAAATTACTTCCTAATAATGGTAATATAACTTATTCTGGTGCAGGAGAACTTTCTCCGATTTTAAATGATAGCAAATTCAGAACTATGGGTATAGGAACAAAAATCTTTCTTGGGGGAGGAATAGGACATATAATTGGTAGTGGCACACAACATAGTCCAGAAAACAGTTTCTCTACACTTATGGTGAAAGGAGATTTGAAAACTATGTCAGAAGTTTTCCTTAGAGGGGCTACTATGTCGGGATATGGACCAACTCTTTATGTCGGTATAGGTGTTCCTATTCCTATCTTAGATCATAAAATAGCTGAAAATACAGCTATATCTGACGAGCAAATAACAACTAATATCCTCGATTATGCAGTTAATTCTCGAGCTAGACCCGTAATAAAACAGACTAATTATGCTGAACTTAAATCTGGAAAAGTTGAGATTAATGGTCAAGATGTCCCTTCATCTCCTCTATCTAGTTTCCACTCTGCCAAACTTTGTGCCAATTCACTAAAAGAACAAATTAAGAGAGGAGATTTTTTCTTAACCAAAGCTGTTGAATCTCTTTCTCTCCAAGATTTGGCTAAACCGATGAAACAGAACAAAGTTACACTTTCTCCTCATCACTATAAACTTTCCATTCAATCGAAACCAAAACAACCTATTTATATTGATAAAGATCTTTGTGTTAATTGTGGTCTTTGTCTAAGTATTTGTCCGGTTGGAGTTTTCAACAAAAATATAGAGTGGGAAATTGAGTGTGTGGCAGAGAAATGTACTAGTTGTTTCGAATGTCGAGACATTTGTCCTCGTAGAGCAATAATTTTCAGTGAATAAGGAGGTTCAATGATGAAAAGGTTCAGTATAAAAAATAAAGAAACTATTGCTACTTTAATAACTGAAGAGGAATATTTTGAATTAGCACAAAAAGAAATTAGTTCCCTACGGCAAGAGATTGAAGATTATATCCGTACTGATCCTTTATTTCTCAAAACATTTAAACCATATAGAGTATCACAGAATGCACCAAAGATTATTCAAAGTATGTCAAAAGCTTCTCTTGTAGCTGGAGTAGGACCTATGGCTTCAGTTGCAGGAGCTATAGCTTATTTTGTTGTTAAAGCTCTTACTGAAGCTGGTGCAGAGTTTGTTGTTTTTGATAATGGAGGAGATATAGCCTTTAAGATAAATAGACAAGTCACTGTAGGGATTTATACGGGAACTACAATAAATAACTTAGGATTTTGCGTTCAACCTCGTGAAGATATTTTTGGAATATGTACTTCTTCAGCAAGTGTTGGACATTCTATTAGTTTTGGTCAGACTGATGCTACGACTATTTTGTCTACAGATGTAATTTTAGCTGACGCTGTGGCAACAGCTCTTGGAAATGATATAAAAAACGTAGATTCTACCCTTATTAACAAATCTATTTCCCAAAAAATGTATGCAAAAATAGAGGGAATTCTTGTAATTATAAAAGAGAAGATAGGATTATGTGGTGTTCTACCTCAATTAAAAAGGGTGAATATCAATTATGATATTATCACAAAAGGTTAGGAGGAAAAACAATGAAAAAATTAAATATTGGCATTTTAGGTGCAACTGGAATCATCGGACAAAAATTTGTTCAATTGTTAGATAACCATCCATATTTTGATGTAGTAGCATTAACTGGATCGGAACGTTCAATAAACACACAATATTCTCACACTGTTGACTGGTTTGTAGAAGGTAACATTCCGGATTACGCGAAAAAATTAGAAATTATTGAAACTGAAGTAGATACTCTACTTAATAAAGAGGTAGATTTAGTCTTTAGTGCCTTACCAACTAATAAAGCCTTAGAAATTGAATCAGATCTTGCTAAAGCAGGAATAGTTGTTTTTTCTAATGCTAGTACACACAGAATGGACACTTCTGTTCCTATTCTTATTCCCGAAATCAATTCTTCTCATCTTGATTTGGTAAAATATCAAGGTTATGATGAAGGATTTATAGTTACTAACTCTAATTGCTGTGTTTCAGGACTTGTTTTTGGTTTAAAACCTCTCCAAAAATTTGGTTTAAAGTCTATTTACTTGACAACTTATCAGTCTCTTTCTGGAGCTGGAAGAGCAGGAATTGGTGCCCTAGATATTTTAGGGAACGTTATACCTTTCATTAAAGAAGAAGAAGAAAAAATAGAGCAGGAAACAAAAAAAATTCTTGGTAAACTTAATGATGATAGGATTGAGTGTGAAGAATTTTATCTTAATGCAAGTTGTGCTCGTGTGCCTGTTAAAGAGGGGCATTTGTTAAGTATCGTTGTAGAGCTTGAAGAAGATCAAACTATAGAGACTGTTTTTCATGAATTTAGTATTTTTTCTGGTGGATTAGAACATTTTAATCTTCCTTCTGCACCTTTTAAGCCTATAATTGTTCATACTTCAGAAGATCATCCTCAACCTATTAGAGATTTAAGGCATTTAGAAAATAGAAGTTTTGTAGGAATGCCTGTTTCAATAGGAAGATTAAGAAAAAAAGAGTCTTGTATCAACTTCTTTTTACTTGTTGATAATACTATCAGAGGAGCTGCAGGTACTTCTATTCTTAATGCAGAATATGCTTATGCTACTGGTTTTTTGAAACAAAAGGAGGATAGAAAATGAATGTGATGAAATTTGGCGGTAGTTGTCTCAAAGATTCTGAAGGTTTCTTAAAAATTGTAGATATTGTAAAAAAAGAAACCTCACCTGTTACTTTGGTGATTTCGGCTATTTATGGTGTTACGAATATCTTAGAAGAAGGAATATCTTTAGCTCGAGATTCAGAGGAAAAAATAGCAGATATTGTTGAAATTATTGGCTATAAGCACTATGATATTATTGATAGACTTATTCTCAATCCTCAAATCCGTGTTGAAACTAGAACAAAATTAAATAAAAAATTGGAAAAACTAGAAAAGTTGTTCTATGGCATCGCTTACACTAAAGAAATTACTTCCTCTCTTCAAGCTTTGATCTTAAGTTTTGGGGAGAGATTAGCTGTAGCAACATTAGTTGGTGTTTTGTACAATTTTGATATTAAGGCTACTGGTAAA
>CAZEQQ010000022.1:0-14172 GCA_964514425.1 uncultured archaeon | reverse complement strand
TTAGTCAATCTGGTGCATTATGTATTTCCGCAATCCTAACAAGCAATAAACTTGGAATTGGTTATTCTCACTTTGTTAGCATTGGTAATAAAGCCGATGTTGATGATGCAGCTTTGTTGGAGTTCTTTGCTAATGATCCAAAGACAAAATGTATAGGATTATATGTTGAAAGTATGCCAGATGGACGAGCTTTTTATGAGGAAGCCAAACGATTAACATGGAGGGTACCTATTGTTGTTCTTAAAAGCGGCAGAACATCCTATGGAGCAAGTGCTGCCTCTTCCCATACTGGAGCAATTAGTACTACTGATTCTAGTTATGAAGCTGCTTTCAAACAAGCTGGTGTGTATAGATCAAAAGAATGGTTTGAATTATTTGATGTTGCACAAACATTCTCTACACAAGTCCCTCCTGATGGGGAGAATATTGCTTTAGTTAGTAATGCTGGTGGTGTTATTGTTATTGCAGCTGATAAAGCAGCTGATGTAGGATTAAAATTAGCAAATTTGAGTCCTGAAACAATTGCAGAAATTGATAAATACTGTCCTCCTTATTGGTCTAAAGCCAATCCTTGTGACATTGTAGGTGATGCGGATCATGTTCGTTATAGACAGGTTTTGCAGATTTTAGCTGATGCACCTGAAGTAGACGGTATTTGTCCTATGTTTAACCCTGGAAGTAGAGCTGAACCTCATAAAGTTGCTGAAGCTATCATTTCTGTTGCTGATACAACAAAGAAACCTCTTGTTGTTTCTTTTGTTGGTATGGAGCACTTAGATGCCTTTAAGATGTTGAATGATAGAGGTATTCCTACTATGTCTTCTCCTGAAAGAACCATTGTTGCTATGAAAGCTCTTGTTGATCGAGGTATATTCCTAAGGAAAGAAAATATTGCAAGTTTAACCAAACAAGTTGAGGATAGTGAATAATATGACAGAATCTATAAGTAAAATGTTGAATGATATAAAGAGTCAAGGTCGTACAGTCCTTACCTATGAAGAATCTAGAAAAGTTATGGAATTAGCGGGTTTACCATTGAATAAAATGGTAATTGCTAAAGATTTAAACGATTGTATAGTCAAAGCTAATGAAATAGGTTATCCTATAGTCCTTAAAGTAATTTCTGAAGATGTTCTCCATAAAACCGAAGTTGGTGGTGTAAAGGTTGGCATCAAGACTGAAGAAGAACTCCGTGCAGCACAACTTGAAATGGAGAAAAATGTTCTCAAACATTATCCTAATGCTAAAATAGAAGGTTATAGTATTGAAGAGATGGTCAAAGGAGTTGAGCTTCTTATTGGTCAAACTACTGACATACAATTTGGTAAGATGCTGGCTTTAGGTATAGGGGGTATTTTTGTAGAAATTTACAAGGATGTAGCTTTCAGACTTATTCCTATCAATGAAAGTGATGTCAAAGAGATGTATCACGAAATCGTAGGTAGAAAGATGTTTGAGGGTTTTAGAGGCATGCCTAAAATAGATATGGATGAACTAACAACAGTTTTGATGAATATTTCTAAATTAGTTGAAACAAACTCTATCATCAAAGAAATGGATCTTAACCCTGTTATGGTTACAGAGAAAGGCCTAGTTGTTATTGACGCGCGTATAATTCTTGAATAATGACAGCACTAAACTGTCATTTTACTATTTTTTATTTACTTTTTTCTTGATTTTGCTATCATTCTTACAATTGTTCCTATTACACCTAAAACCGCAGCAACCATTCCTAGTAATTTTAGTCCAGCTCGTACAATAGAATAATTAATATCAGTATTTCCAATATTAAACCATATATCGTTTTCATAATTTACGGGTATGCTAAATACTTTATTCAATAATTCGTGTTCTATCAACCCATAATTTGTAATGGCCAGATACATTATAAAATAATCTACAGATAGGATTAGGATAAAACTTATGAGGAAAATTGCTATCATCCATTCTTTGTGTAGATCACTTTTAGCGTATGATACCATTAAAAAAGCAAAACCAAGTAGTAGCAAAGCTAATAGAGCTGCTCCACCAAACACAACGAGATATAAAGTTGAGCTCATGATTGCTATTGTAAGCTTACCACTATTTAAAAGTGAGGGAAAAGATTTACGAAAAGAAAAAGAAAGAAAAAATGGAGATAACAATAATATCCTATTTTACGCGGATATTGTTATGTTTTTTACGGTCATAGAGGGACTATTCATTATCTGTGGTGATGCTTGTAAGTCAGATCCTACAAACAGAGTATCATTAAACATTTTGTAGAAATTACCAGCTAAACTTATATTCTTTAATGGATATTTTATTTCTCCTTTTTCTATTAAGAATGCATTATTGCTTGTTACAGAAAAGTCTCCTGTTAGTAAGTTACTTGTATGTAAACCTATTGGTGAGCCTTCAACATATATTCCTTTTTCACATTCTGCTATTTGCTCATCAAGATTTTTCACACCGGGTGTTATTACTAGTTTGTGCGGAGAGACTGTAGGTGTTCTTTCAAATGGAACACCTCCACCACCCATTCCTGTTCTTAACCCATTTCCTGTTGATTCTGTTCCATAAGCATGCCCATATAGCCTATTGAAGAGAAATCCTTCTAGTATCCCATCTTTTATTATTTCATTTCTTCTTACCATTGTTCCTTCTGAATCTATTGCTACTGTCGCTAATCCATCTTCCATTTGTCCATCATCTGCAATGGTTAGATTTTCTGTTGCTACTTTTTGCTTTAGTTTATCAGCAAAGGGATTTCTTTTTTGTACTACGCCTGCACCGCTTGAACCAACCATGATAGGAAAACCATAGAAGTCCGCTGCTGTTCTTGGATGAAAAACAACATCCATTTCATCCGTCCCTTCAAATTTTTGTGCGCCTAAGCATTTCATACCTTTGTTAATAGCTTCCTGTCCGAATTCAGAAGTATCAAACACTTTTCTTCCGAAGTCCATATGTGTGCCGGTCTTTCTTTCGCTTTGATCCATTATCACTGCTGAACTCATACATCCATAAAATGAATATACTGTTGAAACTAAACATCCTTCTGTTGTTCCGACAGCATATCCACCCCATTGACTAAGCACATTAGTGGATAAACCAACGATTCTTTTATCAGATAGGTCAACTTTACTCATTAATTCAGTTATATCTTCTGATAAGTTTTCTACATTTGTGTTAGCTACTTCAGTGTCCAATATTCCATCTTTACCCATTTTACTTTCTGCTACAAAACCTGGGAAGTAATCATTTTCTGGGCTTGATTTGGCTATTGCAAACGCATTCTGTAAAGCTTTTTTTACTCCATCATCTGAAAAGCCTGTAACAGAAGAAAATCCTATTTTTTTCCCTTCAGCTACTCTTATTCCAACTCCTTGTACTATACCTGATCTACTATCAATTTTCCCTCTATTTTCAGAGAGATTAGAGACTGATTCCTTATAGACGAATGCTTCAGCAGAAGGTATTCCTAAATCTTTTGCATGTTTCATTGTTTTATCTGCTATGTTCAATAAATTATTTCGTAATTCTTCAAAAGGCATTATTTTGCACCTCCAATTAATACTTCATCAATCAATAATTCTGGGCCACCTAATCCTACAGGTAAGGGAAACTGTGCTCCTTTTCCACATCCACCAAAGTATCCTGTTGAGAGTTTCATGTCTTTTGTTGCTCCTATTACATGTTTAATAAATTCTAGAATTTGTCCAGATAAAGCAGCATCTCGAATGGGATATTTAATTTCTCCTTTTTCAACATAATACCCTCTACTACAAGTAAAGAGGAAGTTACCATCTAAACTTACTTGTCCTCCAGATGAATCAATAGCATAAATACCTGTATCTAATAATTCTAAAGCTTCATCCTTGCTAAGATCACCTGTTCCAAAATATGTGTTCTTCATTCTAGGTATAGGAGGATGCATAAAATGAATTGCTCTACTATTTCCAGTACTAGTTACACCCATTTTCTTTGCACTTCCTCTATTATGTAAATAGCCCAAGAGAACACCTTTGTCTAATAACACTGTTTTTTCAGTAGGCGAACCTTGATCATCAAAGGGAAGGTATAAACCACTATTATTTTCTGGTACTCCTTCATCAATTATTGTTGCTTGTTCTGACCCTAATTTTTCTCCTACTCTATCAGCTAAAGGGCTCATTCCGGTTATAACAAAATCAGATTCTGAAAGATGTCCAAAGCTTTCGTGTGCCAACACTCCCGTTAAACGAGACCCTACGAGTGCGCGTTGTTTTCCACTTGAAGCTGGTTTTGACTCTGTTTGTTCCATACACCATTTTCCAGCATTCATTCCGAGATGCTCAGGAGTTGTTTGTTCTTTTTCATAAAATTCTAATCCTAAAGATGTTCCAAATCCGTCTCCTCCAACTGATTGTCTTCCATCTTTCATTGCTATAGCACTAAAACGCATATCGAGAATCATTGGGTTCCATTGAATCTCTGAACCTTCAGAATTCATAAATATTTTGTCGCCCCATAACTCCCCGTATAATCCTGTTGTTGATTTCAGAAGATCTTTATTCACATTTTCTTTAATTGAACTGATTCCTCTTTTCAACATTTCTAACTTATCTTCGAAAGACACAGTGTTAGGGTGTTTGGTTATGTTTCTTGAAACTTTTTGCTTTATTGTTTCTCTTTCATCAATATGCATTTTTATTTGATTTTTTGCATTTGTTGATTTTGCTGTTGAAAAAGCTTCTCGAGTTACATTTACTATTTCGTCTGCCGTTAAATTTGGAGTGAAGCAATATCCTGGTGTACCATCATAATAAACCATGATGCCTATTCCTTTTCTTCTAAGATTTGATGCTTCACTTATTCTTTCATTTGTGTAGTTAATGGTTGTTAGTGAAAGGTCATCATATCGTGCTTCAACAAACGAAGCACCTAATTTATCCCCTTCATCTACACTTTTATGTAATAAATCTAGAATAAATTCCATTAGTATCCGTTTAAAACAAAGTTGAAACCTATATAAACATTTTCTATCACGTATAAACGCACTATTAGTGTTCAATATTTATTCTAATGTTCAAAAGGATTCAGATAAGTTTTTTTATTTTGAGTTTACATATAAGTTATGCAAGGGTTTTTTCTTACAGCAATAACGGAATTGGGCCCAGAAGTAGTGTTAACATCACCAGAAAAGGTTCTAGGGGAACTTGAGGAGAAAGAAATTAGTTTAAAGTCCATGCCTATGTCGGGTAAAGATGGAGATTTCATTTCTACTTACATTGAAAATTTTCATATTGCTGCCTTGCTTTGTTCCGTTCCGCCTATTCATGAATCATATGATAAACGCGATACTTTTACATCTATTGGTGTTTTTTTAGATAAAGATGAAAATCCCATTCCATATCGTTATATTTTCGAAACAATTGTCAATGAATGCAAAAAACACAAATTACTTACTCTTGACACACTTAAACATATACTGCCACAGCTTTATCAATTTTCTAGAAAAAATCAAATTTCATTATATATTAACACGGAGAAAACAATCACTCTAACGCTCACAAAGGAGAAAACGGAAAAAACAGGCATTGACTTGCTTAATGACGCTTTATGGTGAGAGTAATGGTTTACAATGTTTTAAGTATTCTGTGCCTTTCTTTTGTTCTGCTTGTTAATATTGTGTATTTTTTTGTTATATTTTTGAAGTATAAGGCAAAACACGCATTTTTAACCATCATAAGTCTTCTCAAAATATCTTTGCTTATTGCTGTTTGTGTTTTACAAATATTTGCATTTAATTCTTTTACAATAACTCTTTTTTGGGTTTTCTTCCAATTTTTTTGGCTTCTTCTTATATTCTTTGCCCTTTTCTACGACACACACATTACAACAGGCGCTTCTCTTTTGTTTTTTGCCTCGGGATCATTTGGTTTCGCAATTTTAGTCAATATTGATCAACTCAATGACTTTACTCTTTTAATTATGTCTATTATGTTTCTATTTCTCCTACTTCCCAGTGTTTTTGCATATTTATCTCTTTTTTACATAGTGATCACTAAAAAGGAATATGCATCTAAAGTCATTGAATTTTGTACTATCAATATTCTTTTTGCGATGGGCACATATTTTTCTATTTTTTCCACTTTAGCAGAAATTCCTATTTTCCTCGTTTTTAGCTCTTTATTCTATTTTCTTTCTGCATCTCTTTTAGCTTACCATTTATGGTTTAATAAATTTAGGAGGATAACTTAAATGGCACAGATTCCCCTTGGTCCAGTAATTATTGAAGGCATATCTCTTTGTTTCATAACATTTCTTACAATACTCATTTTTCAGAGATTTTTCCAAAGAAAACTTAAAGTTGTTTTGCTTTTAGGTTTTGGCTTTTTCTTTCTTTGTATAGGATTTTCTTTTAGCTTCACAGGCCGTCTTAGTGTATATTTATCTAATCAATCAGGGATTTATACTCACCCTTGGACTGTAGCTAGTTTAGTTTTTACACTTATTGCGATGCTATTTATCCTTCTCTTTAGCCATTATCTCTTTTTTAAAGATAAAAGATATTTAGTTGTTCTCATTGTAATTCCAACAGGTATTGATTTTGGTTCACTTCTTTATCAAATATTATTTTATCCTGTTTATTCCCCTGGTAACTACGGTACAACATTTTACTTTTACTCTGCTCTTTACCATGCTTTTGTTTCAATTCTTATTTTTCTTACAATTTTTATTTTTGCGTTTAAATCCTCAAGAACTGAAAGTGATTTATTACGAAGACGTAGTGCCCAAGCTATTGCCATCTATGGTTTGTTAGCTTTTCTTGCTTTGTTAGTTTTTGCTTGGGACGGATATGCATCTGAAGATTCCAATAAATACTTATTTACCTATTATCTTGGTTGGTCTTGCATTCTAACCAGTCAAATTATCGCTTATGTTGGCTATTTGCAACCAAAATGGTTTAAGAACCTTTTACTTCGTCACGCACAACAATAATTCTTCTCTCTCATCAATGATTCAACGAATACATTTAAGTTTGTATCTTTCAATTCAACCATATGAAAGTGATTATTATAGGTCATGGAGCTACGGGTTGGACTTGCGCTTCAACACTTCGTTTATGGAACAGATCTGCAGAGATAACTGTCGTTGATTCTAAATCTTATGATGTTTATCATCCTTGTGCTATGCCTTATGCTATTGGTGGTCTTTTTCCCAATGAGGAACCATTAATGGAAAAGGTGAACTATTCAGTCATGAATATCAACTTTTTACGTTTTCACCGCGCATTAAAGATTCACAGAGATTCAAAAGTTCTTTTAGTCGAAGATATGAACTCCCAAAAAACTAAAGAACTTCCTTATGACTACCTCATTCTTACTACAGGGTCTAGAGCTTGGGTTCCTCCTATCAAAGGTTCTAATGCATCAAACATTTACACTTTGAAATGGATTGAAGACGCAAAAGTTATACGTGAAGCTGCTGAAAATGCTTCTAAAGTGGTTGTAGTAGGTGCGTCGGCCATTGGTCTTGAAGTTGGTACAGAGTTGGCTCATAGAGGTTTAGAAGTTGTCATTCTTGAACTTATGCCCAAGATTCTTCCTCGCGCCATGGATCCTGATTTTGCAGATACTATCACAGAAGAACTCCTTTCTTCTTTTGACAATTTAAAAATTTTAACAGATGTAAAAACAGAAGAAATCGTTTCGGATACTGAAGGCCGCGCTACTAAAATTTTAACGGATAAAGGTGAATTTGAAGCTGACTTCGTTGTAATGGCAACTGGTGTTCGTCCCAATATTGATTTGGCAAAGGATGCAAATTTAGAAATAGGAAAGTTTGGTGCTATTGTTGTTGATGATAAAATGTTCACTAATGATTCACATATTCTTGCTGCCGGAGATTGTGCTCAAGCCAAAGACATGGTTACAGGACAACCAACAGTTTCGCTTCTTGCCTCTTATGCTGTAAGAATGGCTAGAATAGCAGCTATGACTTTGGCTAAACCTGACACACTTCTTGATATAGGTACTCTTAACAACTTTATTGTTCCTTTCCATACACTTCGCATAGGTTCAGTTGGTTTAAACTCAAATGATGCCAAAGAACGTGGTTATTCTGTTGTTTCAGGTAAAGTAAAAACACATAATAAACCTGCATACATGCCTGATGCCAAAGAATTAACACTTAAGATACTTGTAGATAAAAACACAAAACTATTATTAGGAGCTCAAGCTATTGGTCCTGATTCTATTACCGATAATCTAAACATTGTTTCTTTAGCTATTCAAAATAAGATGACAGTCATTGATTTGCTTAATGCTGATCTTTGTTATGCTCCTGCTGTAAATGAGACCATATATCCTATAACTCAAGCACTGGAAATGGCGGCAAGAAAGCTACTTCGCTGATTTTTCTTTTTCTTTTTTATTAACTCTATTTTTATTGTAGAATTTTTCTAAGCAAAATTGCTAAAGTTTTTTATGTCTATTTTTTATTAGTAGTTATGGAACTTAATATTAACCATAGTTGGGGAAAGATAGGAGATACTACTGCAAAGTTATTTCATATTATAGATTCTAATTCGGGATTTTCTGTAGATATTAGTGATTATGGTGCTAGACTAATACGTGTTCTTTGTGATGACAGAGAGGGTGTTAGTTCTGACATTAACTTTGGTCATTTTCACCCTGAGCTTTATCCTACTCAAGGGCGCACTTATGGTGCTAATATTGGTAGAGTTGCTAATCGTATTGGTAATGGTAAATTTCTATTAGAGAACACAGAACACCAGTTGTTTATTAATAATGCAGGAAAACACACTTTACATGGAGGAAATGAAGGCTTTCACTTTAAATTTTGGCATTTATTCTCTTCTGAAGTTCAAGATGATATTGTTCGTTTAACTTTTCAATATTTTAGTCCTCACGGTGAAGAATCTTTTCCTGGAAATATGACAGTTTTTCTTACTTATGAAATTCGTCCTAATGAACTTCTTTGGAAATTTACTGCAACTACTGATCGCCCTACCCTTGTTAATCTTACTAATCATGCTTATTGGAACCTAGAAAGTATCAACAAAACCATTGATAATCATCTTCTAACTCTTGCATCTACTTCTTATATGCCTGCTGATGAAACGGGTTTACCTACAGGCGAAATATTAGATACCCTTGATACTGATTTAGATTTTACCCATCCTAGAAAGTTATCTTCTATTTTTTCATCTCATGGAGATATTGATAATTACTTCTTTCTGGACAATTCCTTATCCCAAAAACAGTCTGAAGAACTAGATAACATTTGTGTGCTTTATTCCCCCGAGAGTGGTCGTGAGATGTCTGTTTTTACAACTGAACCTGGTTTGCAAGTTTACACAGGAAATGCTATGAACAACTATACTGTTTTTGGTAGAACATGCCAAAAACACGCTGCTATTTGTTTAGAAACCCACGATGTCCCTAATGCTATTAACTTTCCTCTTTTTGAGCAAAATACTGTTCTATATCCTAATGAAACTTATGTCCACATTACTAAGCATAAATTTAAAGTTAAAAGTTAGTTAGATTCACCACAATCACATTTTTAGCTATTATGACCACATTTTGGTCACTTTTTTTCATTATATTCTTTTATGGTGACCAATCAATGTATACATAGGTGAAAAATATGGCACAAAAAGTAATTAACCAAAAAAGCAATCTTAACTTGAAAGAGCTAAAAGAGTTAAAAGAACAACTTTCCCTCATTGAACAGCTCTCTCTTTCTGTTAAATATCAACTTATAGGCGCATAATATTGAGGAACATTCATGCGTCTCTTTTATCATTTTTATTTTATTGTTTTAGTTTGAGCCTTTCCATTTTCCGATATTTTCAAGGGGAATAGATGATCTAGTTTTAATTCCTTTTTTAACTCATTTCTAACTTTGTCTTTTGAAATAGTTTGAAAGTTTTTAATACTATTGGATAATCTTTTTATTGGTTCAATTTATTTTCATATTGTTTAAAATGAACAAGACACAACTATGGAAATGGCATGAAGAAAATGGTGGCAAAATGGTCGATTTTGCTGGTTGGTATTTACCTGTTCAGTTTACAGGTATTGTTGAAGAGCATATGGCGATTAGGGAAAAAGTAGGTATATTTGACGTCAGTCATATGGGGCGTTACGAAATAAAGGGAAAATTTGCAAAGAAAGTTGTTGAACTTCTTGTTCCTCGTGATATTGATTCTTTGGTAAATATGAAATGTGGATATTCTTTCTACCTTAATGAAAATGGTGGTTTTCGAGATGACACAATTGTAGGTAAGATCACTGATGAACATTTCTGGATAGTTTGTAATGCGGGAAATACAGCAAAAATCATTTCTTGGGCTGAAACTATTTGCCTGACAGTTCAAGAGGTTACAGGTGAGCCCATTACGTTTAAGAATTATACGGAAGAAACGGCTATGTTCGCAGTTCAAGGGCCTTTAGCGCCTAAGATCCTTGAAAGATTACATATTCCTGATACAGGTCGCTGGCTTATTGTTGATACAGAAATTGATGGTATTCGTTGTGTCCTTACTGGAACCGGTTATACTGGCGAAACAGGTTTTGAGATTACAGTTTTTAACACTACACTTGAAAAACCACAAAATGCTATTACTATTTGGGAAAAAATGCTTGATAGTGGTAAGGAATTTGGTTTGACTTTATGTGGTTTAGGTTCTCGTGATTCTCTCCGTCTCGAAGCTGGTTTACCGTTGTATGGTGATGAAATTGAGGAATATATCAATCCTATTGAAGCTTGTTTAGACATTAAGTTTTTTATGAATATGGAACGCAAATCTTACTTTATTGGTCGTCAATCTGTCGAACGTATTCAAAAAGAAGGAGTAAAACAGAAGCGTATTGGTTTTGTTCTTCAAGGTAAAGGAATTCCTCGTAATGGCTATGACATTGTTACAAGTTCTGGTGAGAAAATAGGCCATGTCACGAGCGGTGTTCTTTCACCTCTTCTTAACACGGGTATAGGTATGGGCTATGTTCCCCTCGATTATACTGCACCAGATACTGAAATATTTGTTCAGATACGTAAAAACGTTGTTCCTGCAAAGGTTGTTTCTTTACCTTTCTATGACACTAAAAAGTATGGATGGAAAAGAGAAAACTAAGCTTCTTCTTTTTCCATTCTCAATTTTTCTTCCATTCTCAATTTTTCTTCCATTCTCAATTTTTCATCTTCTTTCTTTATTCTCTCTTCCTCTAGTCTTATTTCTTCCTCTTTTCTCTTTATGAGATATTCGTCTGGATCTTCCCAAATAGGTATTTTTCCTCTTATATATTCTTGTATGAATATTTTTGCTGATGTTTCTAAGTCTAATTCTCCGCCCTTTTTCCTTCTATTCCTTTTTTCAGCAAATTTTTCTAAAAATTCCTCTGGATTTGTGTATTCTATTTCATAAACTTCTTTTAATAATCCAGGGCGCATTTTTTCTAACTTGCTCATCAATGCCCAAGATGATCTTTGCACGTCAGACATTTTTTCGGGTAAAGTAATTCCTGTTAGTATTCTTTCAGTTATCGGTAGATTTACGGGTATTACTCCTGGCGTATCAAATATTCTTAGTCTAGTTGTTATTCGCAACATTTGTTTCGATTTTGTAAATCCGGGTATAGGAGCTACACCGGCACTGGCTCTTCCTTTTAGTATATTTATCAATGAACTTTTTCCTGTATTTGGTAATCCAATAAAACATGCTGTCACATGGAAAAATCTTGTTCCTGCTGCTCGTAGTATGTTTCGTCTTAAAATTGCTGTACTTAATCTTTCTATTGCTGATGTTGGTATTACTGTAAAACCTTCATTTTCAATTATTCTTTGCCATCTTTGAACTACTTCATCTGGTAGAAGGTCTACTTTATTCATCACTACTATTAGCTTTTTTCTTGAATCTTTTTGTACCATATCTTCATATTTTTTATTTCTTGTAAGAGATGGAAATCTTGAATCTATTATCTCTACAATTACATCGCTTTCTCTTATAATTGTTGCAACATACTTTTCGTAGTCAATTTCCTTTGGCATTTGTATCAACGACACTATTCTTTATGTGGCCCCAAGTCAGGATGATCTGGTCTAAATGGAAATTTTGGTGGATGTGGCGATTCTGAGGGTAGATGCGATCCATGTCCTCTTATATGCATTTCTAATAACCTTTTTAGCTCGTCCACTTCTCTTTCAAGTTTTTCCAACCTTTGTTCCATGGATTGTCCTTCTTTTGCCATATGCTTTCTTCGATTCAAGAATTAAAAAGGATTTGATTGTTAAGTTATACCTTTCCAAAAAGCAAAAATTCTAGTAAGTTTATTGTCTCTTATGAGTTTTCATGACGCGCATTGTCATCTTTCTGATAAGTTCTTCTTGAAAGATATTGATTCTTATTTCACAGAGTGGAGATCTTTAGGATTGACAGCTGTTATTTCTGTTGCAACCAAACTATCTGAAAGTACAAAAAACTTTGAATTAGCTGATTTATACACTGAAGTTATTCCAGGAGTAGGTTTACATCCGTGGAAAGCGAAAAGACAGCCCGATCACGAAACTATGAACGTTTACAAAGAGCTTTTACTATCACAGCGAACTTTAGTTATTGGTGAAGTAGGTTTAGATTATCATTTTATCAAAAACGAAGATCTCTATCATTTTCAAGAGGAATGGTTTTGCTTTTTCCTTTCTGAAGCTGAAAAACACTCTTTACCTTTGAATATCCATGCAAAGGGAGCTGAACAGAGAGTATCGGAGTTGTTGGATACTTTTTCTTTAAAACCTCACAAGGTTCTTCTCCACTGGTATTCAGGTTCTGAACGTTCACTCATGAAATTAAATGATCAAGGATACTTTTTCAGTGTTAATCCATCACTCCTTACTGGTTCAACACATAAAAGAGTTTTAGAATTTGTCCCTTTGGAACATCTTCTTACTGAATCTGACGGTAATGTGAGTTATACAATTAGTGGAGAAAAATTTGTTGGCTCGCCTTCTCTGATACCTGTTGTTATTAAAGAGATGAGTAATATGCTTAATCTTCCTGTAGAAACATTACAAAATCAATTAGAAACAAACTTGCAAAGATATTTAAATTAACATTTTATCTTCATTTTGGTGTTTACCTTTGTCCACCAATACTAAACATTTAGAAGATTTATTAAGACAACAAGAGACTTACAAAAAAGATGTTTTGGAGTTATTAAATATACAACAGCCAAAAGTTGCTTTTCATTACAATTGTGCTGATGGCATAGTTTCTGCTTCGCTCTTTAAAGCTATTTTTTCCCAATTAGAGTTGGTTTTTATTCCTTTAGATTACTCAATTATAAATGATCCAGAAATCTTGCCTTTACTTTCTAAAACTGATTGGTATGCTATTCTTGACTTAACTCCTTTTAATACAAATAAACTTGAATTATTTGTTGACCATCACATTTCTAATATTGGTAAATGCATCAATGCTAATTCTATTATTTTCATTTCAGGAGCACCTAGTGCAGCATATCTTCTTTCACTCATGTATGGGGCAAAACTTTCTAATCACTTACTTGAATTGGCTAGGATTACAGAAATAACAGACACGGCCAGTTATGCTATCCCTTCTCCTATTGATTTTAATGACGATTTTTCTTCTTATTCTTGGGACGACAAAGTTTGGTTATTAGCAGATGTATGTAAAACTATTTTCACAATAGAAGAACACCGCAATTTAATTAACTTATTAGTAGAATATGGTTTATTTGGCGTTTGGAACGAATATTTCCTAAGTAAAGTGAAAGATTTACGAAATGAACGTAAACGTTCTATGGATATTGTAAATCAGACAGAGATAAAGGATTTCATTATTTTAATTGATTCTCCACATAATTATGACCTTCATTTTATTGGTTCACAACTGATGTATAAAGGTGTTAAAGGATCGGCTTATCTTTCAGTTTACCCTGACAACGTCAAAATTAGTTTACGTCTAAGTAAAACTTTATCTGATGAAGAAATAGATCATTATCGAGTAGACGAATTGGCAAAAACCTTAAACGGAGGAGGGCATAAAGGTGCATCGGGAGGTCAAATGGTATCATTAGACGAAACAATTGAGAGGATACATTCTTGGGCTAAAATTAAAAATTTTTCTGTGATTATAGTTGATTTAAGAGAAAATAGCTGATT
>CAZEQQ010000021.1:11874-14233 GCA_964514425.1 uncultured archaeon | reverse complement strand
GCTTAAAAAACAGCTAAAAAACAAAAAAAGAAGAAGTGAAAACTTCTCTTTTATTTTACCACCATATATTTTATCAACATAAATTATTTCGCCGTATAATAGCAATATTTTACTGTTTTAAGCGATTGTTTATATATTAGAGAAAAAAGGTAAGCTCAAGAAGAAGTATAACTAGGTGAAAAAATGAAAATTATATTAGATTCAACTTGTGATTTACCAGAATACATTACTAAGAAGTATGATATAGAAATTGTCCCAGTTTATGTAAATTTCGGAGACAAATCTTATCTTGATAGAGTAGAATTAAAACCTAGAGAATTTTATGAGTTATTGAGACAAGGTGGAGAACTCCCAACGACAGCAGCTCCTAATCCCAATGATTTTCTCCAAAAGCTATCTAGCTTCAAAGAACATTCCTCTTACTTCGTTGGTACAGTCGCTTCAAATTTATCAGCAACTTATCAATCAGCAAAGATTGCTGTAAAGAGGATGAAAGATACTAAAATCTATCTTTTTGATTCTTTTGGTGGATCAGGATTATTAGGATTATTGGCTATAGCTGCTGCAAAATTACAAAGAAAGGGTGTTGAAGAGGATAAAATCCTTGATGAGTTGCTAGAAATCAGGAAAAAATCCTATTTAGTAGGTTATGTTGATAATTTGAACAATTTATTGCGCTCAGGAAGAATCTCAAGGGTCAAACATTTTGTAGCTACAGCTTTAAACACAAAACCAATTTTAGAAATAACAACTAGCGGAGAATTAAGACCAATAGGGAGAGCAAGAGGAAAAGAAAATGCAGTGAAAAAACTCATTGAAAAGGTCGAATGGAGAGCAAAAAAAGATACAACTTATGATTTAATGGTTACTCACGCCGATGACATAGAGACTGCAAATAACGTAGCAGAAGCTCTCTCGAATAAGTTATCCATAAATGAAAGAATTGTCAACTACTTAACTCCAGCTTTAGGCACACATTTAGGTTTAGGAACAGTTACAGCAACAATTTCACCCGTACAAGAATGATTTCAAATCTCTTTTGCTTTAAAGGATAATCCTTCATAAATTGCGGAATAGATGTAATTAGGGATATCAGAAGCTATCAATCCCACACCATAATGTTTTGCTGCTAGAGATCCTGCTTTACCACAAATATATGCACCTAAATAGGCAGAAGTGAATGGGCTGTTTGTGACAGAAAAGATGCTCGCAACAATTCCAGTTAAAACATCTCCTGTACCCCCTACTGTCATTCCAGAGTGTCCAGTTTTATTGATCTTAACATAATTTTTGTTTGAGATAATATCAGTTTGACCTTTCAATAAAATTGTTGTTCCCCACTTTTTCGCAAAATTCAGGACAATTTCTTTATTTTCTTCTATATCATCGGAAAGTTCAATAGCAGAAAGAGCTTTGAATTCTGCACGGTGAGGAGTTAAAATAGTCTGATGTGTAGAGAGTTTATTCAAAATACTTTCATCAATAACAGTAAGTGCACCTGCATCTACTACAATATTTAAACGTTTATTAGATTGAAGGAGTTCCAGTAAACAATTTCTGGTTGATTCTTCATTTTTCATTCCCGGTCCTATAACAAAGGTTGATTCACGAAGTCTTTCATCATTTAAACTAGAAGCTACGGAAGACGGGAGGATAGAATCACCTTTAGCTTCGATTGTTATGAAATCAGGATAGTAAGAAGCGATAATAGGTCTAATAGTTTGAGGTACTAGTAAATAAACAAGATCAGCTCCAGTTCTTAGTGCGCCGAGAGCAGAGAGAGCTGGTGCGCCTATATAATGTTCAGATCCTCCTATTACCGTAACAACACCATTTTGTCTTTTGTGGCTATCCTCTGCACGATGAGGAAAAAACCATTTGATATCACCTAAACCTACAGTGGATGCAGCTTCCTTTGGAGTTCCTATATCTTTAACCATCAGAGTACTTTTAGGAAAGTCAGAAGTTTTTATTTTATTTCCTACAAAAGAGACAATAATTGAAGGATTATCGATGAAAACTTTACTTTCTCTAGAAGGGTTATATCCTGAAGGAATATCTATTGAGACAATTATGTCAGAATATTTTTTGTTAATTAGTTCAATGACAGAATAAAGAGGTTCTCGTGGTTCTCCCTTCACTCCTATTCCTAATAAGGCATCTACAATCACACCAGCTTTTATTATGGTTTCTTCATTTTCAACAATATCTTCTTTTTTCTTAATTTTGATCCATTTTTCATTAGGGAGAATCTTTTTTAATTTATTATAGTTAATTCTCCCCGATTCTGTGTCAAATTCTTCTTTTTGTCCAACAACCACAATCTGACAGTCGTAATTTTCTTTTACTAAATATCTTG
>CAZEQQ010000021.1:0-11864 GCA_964514425.1 uncultured archaeon | reverse complement strand
CAGCAACTAAACCATCTGCTCCATTATTACCCAAACCACAAGTAAAAACAATTGGTGCATCCTTTTTTCCTAACTTTATTACTTCTTCAGCCACAGCTTTTCCTGCATTTTCCATTAATTCGGACACCGTAAAACCCATAGAAAAAGCGTTATCTTCTATCGCCCTAACTTCTTCTAAAGTTAAGTATTCTCTCATAAAGAAAAAAGAAAAGAAAAGTTATTTATTGTTTGTGTAAAAAAGTTACAATATATTTTTGTATTTGTCTCGTGCTTTTTTATGTTCTACTTCCAATTCTTTAGAAAGTCTTTCCAGAAGATTCATTGTATTTTTAGAATGGTTTTTAAATTTATCATAAGCTTCTTCAAAAGAAGTAAGAGAATGTGTTATTAGCTGTTTAGTCGTATCATCATTTGCAAAAAAACTTGTTGATTTACTAAGGTTTTTTGCCACATTTTGGACATTTTTAATAATTTCCTCATCTTGTTTTATTGCATGAAGTGCAGACTTATGATGTTTCAAGGGAAAATCTAAACCTTCTATTTCGATCATGAGTTGATATTCATCAGCATTACTATTTTCCATATTGTTTAATATTTCTCCAAATTGGGAAAGTGCACCCTTAATATTAGGTTCTAAGTTTTCTATCTTTGTAGGATTTTTTAGTGCTTCTTTAATATTTTTAACAAGTTTAGGGCTAATTTCGCTAGTTTTTGTAAAATATTCACTCCTTACATTTATAACATCAAGGAGGTTTTTTTTCAGAGACCCTGTCTCATGTGCTAAAGAATCTGTTATTCTAACTTTTTCTACCATTTTACATTCCACCTATATACTGTTTATTCCCTCTAACTATTACGGAAAAGTTGTATGAAAGTAGCATAGTACCGTTCATTATATTAGTGTGCATCATCCTAAAAAAACTTAACGTTACTTTCATCTCTAAGCATATTGTTATCTCTAAAGAAGTATTTGAAAATACTTGTTTAAAGTGATATGAAAAGTTAGCGTGCTTTAGCCCTATAAATATGAGAGAGAAAAAACTCTACATAGTCGATTGATTAATAATTGAGGATTAAGATTAGGTTTACATGCCTTTCTATCGCAAAGATGACGATGTTAAAGGGAAAAGTTTAGATGTACAGCATCATATAGCACAATGTGCTGTTTTAGCTCATGACTTACTTTATGCTACAGAACTTAAACCAGGAGCAGCGTCATTTTCTAGTGAATTTGAAGACACAAAAACAGTCCATTTCTTAGCCGGAGGTATAGGTTTATTCACACCAATTTTTGAGCTGGCTAAAAGGGGTATTTTAGTTGCTCAAAATCTTTTATGGTACGATGATACAGAATTAGGATTCTTAATTGAAGCTTCGTTAAGGCAATCAAAAGCATGGTATAGAGCGCCAGGTAACACTATTCTTGGTACCCTAATTATGTTTGCGCCTTTAACGGTGGGAATGGCAAATTCTTACGCTATGGAAGGCATGAAGGTTTCATCTCAACTAGATTTAGAAGTTGTAACGGGAATAGCGGAGCAATTCCTAAAAAATTCTTCTACTGAAGACTGTGTAATGTTGACTAAAACCTTAAATGATCATGTGTCTAAGAGTGTCCTTCATTCTGATAAAGAAGAAGATGATTTTAATTCGTTCATTGAAACTTATAAACATGAAAGAACAAATCTCTATGAATTTACAAAATTTTATGAGAGTAGAGATCTGATTTTTTCTGAGTTAGCAAATAGATATCAGATATCTCTGAAATATGGTTATCCTACATTTATGAAAGTCTATGAAGAAAGTGCAGATTTTCAGAAAAGCATCGCACAAACTTTTCTTACATTACTAGCAGAGAAGAAAGACACCCATCTTGCAAAGAGATTTGGTAATGAAATAGCATCAGAAGTAAATAATCAAGCTAAAAAGATAGTAAAAAGTGGTGGCATATTCACTGATGAAGGATTAAAAAAGACTGAAGAATTAGATCATTACATGAAAACAAGTAGAGAAAAAAGAATAAATGCAGGCTCGATAGCTGATCTTACAGCTACAACAATATTTATTGCATTAATTCAGGGATATCGCCCTTAAATTAGTTCTGAACGGACAATAATGTTTGTAAACTTTTTAATATATCAAAATCCTTAACTGTAGCATTAAATTCCAAGAAGACAGTTCTAGCAGGTAATTTGAAAAGCATATATTTCTTTTTATCACAGGAGATTAGCTGCAAAAGCAAATCACAATTGAAGAGAAAAGACATTCCTTTTTCTGCAGCCGTAAATAAATCATTAAATGTTAAATGTAAAGAGGGAAAATCTTCTTTTTCTTTTCCGGGAAAATCTCGCCCATATAGAATAAAATGTTCATTAGAGAGAATTTCGAAGAAAAGAGAGGCTAACTCCTCTTCTGTTTTTATTTTAAATCGCCTAAATTGATCCACTTTTAGGCTATTTTCTTGCGCTTCGATTACAATAATTGAACGAGGAAGAACAATTGTTTGCACTAGATTTCCATCATGTGTAAGATGATAAGAACTTCCTTTGTTTTCACTTATTACACCATTTAATACACGCTTAAAGCTTTTTGCTAAAATAGTGAAAATTGTAAAACTATCAATATTATAATGTGGATCTGCTGCATTAAGAGTAAGGGCTTTAGGTTCAAGGTCAAAAATACAAAAAGCTTTGATTGTGCCTTCATCTAGTTTTTTGTACAAATTGTCGATTATAGGAACGCCACATTGTAATAGAATTCCCTCACAAATTTCATGAAACTTTGAAAATGCACTTATATAACCTGTAAAATTATCAATTTCATCTTTATAACGACTTGCAAAATCGTTTGATATTACATTAATAATGTATTCCGAATATTCATCTGATATTTGGTCAGAAAATTGGAATATAAAAATTATCGATTGAATAGTTTTAAGTATATACTGACTTTCTTGAAACATTACACGAGAGATAGTTTCCTTTTCTGTTTCTTCAGCAAATTTTAAGATAGCTGATATTAATCCGCTGACTAAAGCTGAATCTGTTCTGGCACTTTCAGAATGATCAAACAAAGGAAGCCCCGTTTCAGTTATTACAAGTATGCGTTTAATTAACACTCTTATCATTCCTTGAAAGTTTAAAGGTTTCCAAAGTTTTAGCAATATCGTCCATGGCAGGAGTTTCAGCGAGAATTTGTCTTTTCTTTAACTGATAAAGAATTAGTTCTACTAAAGATTCTTCGTTCTCATATTTTACACTATCTTGATAGAAAAGGTGATTGTGATGATAAAGAGATAGGAGATAAGTGTCGAGACATGCTTCTTGTATATTCATAAAAAAATTCGAGTCCGCAACTCTTTTTTTCTCAGTTTTTGGAAACTCATAATCTACTCGATTAACTGTTAACCTAATAAAGCGATTAATAAAATCAGAATTTGCAGAGTTGAATATTTCGTACGAACTAAATAATATAAACCTCCCTCGACGTTTATATGATGCTAAAGCGATGGGATTACTATCAAGAAAAACTAGTGGAATTTGTTTTTTTATTCCTGCTTCTTTCAAAAAATTACTTTCAGTGTTGTAGAGGATTCCTTGTGCGCGTAAATCAGCAATATTGCAACCATAAAATCTAGTGTTTACAGGAATTCGAGGTTTACCGTAAGTGTAATTTTCTGTAAAATTAAACCCTAAATCTTTTCTAAATTCTTCAAAAAAACGTCCTAAATAATCCCAAGGAGGTGTAGGTAAAGTTAAAACTAATCCTCCTCCGACGTCAATGTAGTCGATAAGGTCAATATAAAACTC
Source organism: uncultured archaeon (assembly GCA_964514425.1). Lineage (GTDB taxonomy): Archaea > Asgardarchaeota > Heimdallarchaeia > Heimdallarchaeales > Heimdallarchaeaceae > CAZEQQ01. Next base: position 8,055 of record CAZEQQ010000021.1, on the reverse strand, counting down.
ATAAGTCATTTTTTTTCTGGGCAATGAAATGAAAAGAAGATGGAATCTTTCTAATTTTTCTCTTCTAACAGGTTTAGAGAGCAAATTATTTTTAAGCACCGTTACTTTAACATCTGCAATAGTTGGGTCAATAAGAGATAAAAATTGTTTCGTATTAATTTTTTCGTTGAGTGTCTTATCAACAGCACATTGCCTCATTAAAATATGATTAAACGTTATAGAATATAAGCATTATTGAATACGGACTATCTTAGTTCTTCTCATTAATCAATTTTCTCACATCTCTACGTAGTTTTCTTAAAGGTTGATTATCTGGAGTAAAGTTCAGAGCTTTTGTTGCTTCATCATAAGATCTTTGATATTCTTTCAGTCCTGAGAAAGATAAAGCACGAATGAAATAAACCTTCCCTTGTAGTGCGGGAGCTGTAATTCCTTGTTCAGTCATTTCTTCTATCATTGTATCAGTCACATTAATTACATCTTCAAAACTATTGTCTTCAACGCTCATGATAGATTTACGGAGGAGGAGTGTTAAATTGGAGGGATTCATGGCTAATTTTTCATTGATAATTTCATAACTATAATCTCGATAATTAAGAGCATTATAGTAGTCAACAGCTTTCATTATCTGATCAGTGTCATATATTGTTGTGGAATTAATGGTTTGTTTATGGTTATAGAAAACAATGCTTAAACTAAAAATGAGAGCAAAAGTTTGCAACATTATAAGGAGCCAGCTTTTTGTTGCTAGTAGTGTGCCAAAGATCGGGATGAAAGAAATAATAACTAATACAGATGAAATGACGATCCACACATAAAATTTTATCCCAAATAAAAGAGAAAGATATTGTTTCTCCATTTCTTGCTGATCTTCGCCATCTAATTGGGGAACAGCTATAAGAAAATCTGATGCGACAATGTTTCCAATTAATTCTACTAGACCCAATATAAAAAGTTGCACAAAATTAAAAATTACAACTATTCTGTACATTTCTGAAGAAAGACCAACTAATAACAGTATATTAAGGAAGATAATTGACAATAAACTGTAATAGCGGATGATACGAAGATGGACAAGATAATAAAGGCGAGTTTTTTGAACTTGAAGAGGAAGAGGACGCCGCCTTAATCTAACAATACCCCAAGTTACCAATAGAAAGATTAATACTGTAAACGAAATAAACGCTTGACTTAAATCAATAAAAGCTACAATAAAAGTGATACCTAAAACAATTAGAGTAATATCATCTTCACGAGATTGAGTCATTTTGTAGTCTTCACTTAACATATCATCACAAGCTAAAGATAAAACAAAGTAAGATAAAACATTGATAAATGTGACGGAAAGTAGAAAAAAGAATTCAATGCAAATTATTCTATGCTAAAATAAAGAAAAGTCGAAAAATTTATTTTGATTGATTTTTAAGTACTAGTAATGTCCGAACAAGAGATTACAAAAAATTTAGTGTTACAAGAAGGAAAAAAAGCACTGGCTGTAAGAAAAGAAGGAAAGTTATCTTCATTTGACAAAGTGAATTTCTCAAAGTTAAGATGTTATCATGAAAACTGTAACAAAGAGCCTTTTTATACTATTGGGGCATTACTACCCAGTGTGTGGTTCTTAGAACAAGAAAAACCTTATCTTTTACCGGTAATTTATGTGTCTTGTCCAGAGCACAAATATGAAGTGATAGACTATTTACCAAGAAAAACTCTAGCAACAATAATAGGAGATGTTTCACAAGAATCACATAAACTATTAGCTAAAATCTTGAAAGAATCTTCAGAAAAAAAGGATGTAGATAGTTTTATTCTTTATATAAACTAACTATTCATTAATTTGACATTATCATTGCACATTTCACTTTTTAGATAGTCATGTATAGTCTTTTCTTCTTTTTTCTCTATACTCATTAACAATATCTAATAATGATGATTTAGGCACAGTACTTTTTTCCTCATTCGTTTTTTGATTGAGATGTGATCCCTCTACTTTATTAGTTGACGTAGTTGAATTTGATGAGGGTAGTTTTTTATTTGAAATCTTTTGTATTTCTCCCCTATTCAACATTTCAGTCTTTCCCTTTGTTTTAGAAGGTTTAGTGTTATCGTGAATTACTTGTTTATTTTTTTGTGAGGGGGTGGGTTTATTTATAGTTTCTTTTTTGGATTTAATCTGTTCTTTTTTCTTGTTTTTATTATTTTTTGATTCTTCAGTCTGTAACTTTTGAGGTCGTTGTTTGATAGAATTATCTATAGAGTTACTTTTTGTTTTTTGTTCATTTTGTTTACTATTGTCTTGCTTTTCTAGAAGCGTTTTCACTTTTCTTTTTCTTCTTTTAGTTGTACTGCCTTCAATTGCTCTAATTCCATACTCAGCTTGTTCAAATAGCTCTCTTTGTTTTAAAACAGCAGTGATTCTCTGAACTGCTTCTAAATGATGAACTAGTGAATCTAACCAAGAATAAACATCACCAGGATAAAGAAGAATGTTTAATTCTTTTCTTATCATGGATGAAACCTTTAATGGCGAATAACCTTCAAAACGTAATTTTGCCAAATATTTTGAGAAGTTTATTTGTCCACAGTCACAAAAAGGGTGTTCTAGACATTTACATTTTAAAAATGAATTTGCCCATCGTCCAAAAGTATCTATAACATAAACACTAGGTTTGTTTTGGCCCCAACCATTTCCGGCATATAGATCAAGAACGGTACCAGAAAAGATATTTGGAGACAATGTTGTTCTTAAAGTTCTTTCCATTTCTGCTTGTAATCTTGGCGATAAGAGTGCGTTTTTGAATGGGTTCATTTTAATCGCGAGTTCAAGAGCAAAGTCATCTGTAAGTCCTTTTTCTAATTTTCGCTCAATTTCTTGTATCAACCGTAATGCATAAGCTGGTGATAAAAATGATAGAGATATAGCCTTTCCCAGATTAGTGGTAAGAAGGTCACTCATATTTAATTCTACCATTCTCATCTTGATTAAATCTTTTACAATCGTGCTAACTTTATCAGTTTTGCCAAGAAGAGATGTAAAAATAGTTCTATTTTTAGAGATATTAACACGGTGAAAAGCTGAAATAGTAGCTAAAACTTCTTCTTGCTCTTGAATTGTATCTAACTCGGGAATAACATCTTCAACAGGCTTGGTTAATAACTCAAATGCTATTTGATCTTCAGTAGAACTTTGTCCAGTAAATATTTTTCTTCCTGCTTGCACTAATAAATAGACTTTTCCTTTATCATGAAAACCAAATCTTCCTGCTCTCCCTAACATTTGATGGAATTCTGCAACTGTAAGCCATTCTATACCCATGGCAAGATTTTCAAAAATTACCAAAGATGCAGGAAAGTCTACCCCAGCTCCAAGAGCGATTGTAGTAACGATAGTAGAGAAAGTCCCTTTCTCAAATCCTTTTTCTACCATTTTTCGACGTTTAAAAGTTAAACCTGCATGATAATAAGAAGCATTGACCCCAGCAGCGACGAGTTTGTTAGCTATTGTTTCACAATTTCGTCTAGAATTTGTGAATATCAAAACTTGCCCTTTGTAACCCGTTGAAGAACGTACTGATTCTTCATTACGACAAAGATCTTCTAGATAATCAAAGCGTTCGCTTTCACTTTCTGTCATCACAATATGACGTTCTAAAGGTATAGGTCGTTCAAGATATTTTACGCACTTAGCTCGTAAATTCTTTGCAAGTTCTTCTGGATTTCCAATTGTTGCGGATAAATAGATGTATTGCGCTCGAGGATAAATGGCTTTTAGCCTAGCTAATAAACCATTCAATCTATATCCACGATCTTTTGAAACTAACATCTGTATTTCATCTATCACTATTGTTCCAATATCACCAACATTTCTATGTTTACCATCACGTAGAAGAAAATCGAATGCTTCATAAGTTGCAACAATAATATCAGCTTCTGAATAATCCCCATCAATTATTGGAGAAACCTCGTCTTCAGATTCTATTCTACTCATTCCTACACGCACTACTGTACGTAATCCAATTTTTCTGTATCTTTTACGGAATTGCTCATATTTTTGATTGGTTAGAGCAACAAGCGGAGAAAGGTAGAGCATCTTTCTTTTTGTAAAAGCTTTGGACACACCGGCCAGTTCTCCAATAAGTGTTTTTCCTGAAGAAGTTCCAGCGACTATTAGTAAATTTTCATCCTTTAAGAGCCCTGCATCAACTGTTCTTTGTTGAATAGGAAGGAGATATGAAATTCTTTCCTTAATTAGTAGTTCACGAAAACTTTCTGGTAACTCTGTTAAATCCTTAATTTTAGATGTTTTTTCTGGTTTTGTTGCAGGTATAACATCAAACAAAGTTAAATCAGGGTTGGCTATTGGATCTTCAGAAGATCCAAAAGAAATATTTTGCAAGATATTATCGAGGTTCCCATCTCTTAGCGCTTGTTGTTCGTAGAATTTTGTTATACCAGTTGAAACTTTTACATTCGTTTTTTGTATTTCATTTACTAATTCTTGACGAGAGCACATTTTACATACATATTTACCTTTGTATTTGAGAACGAAAGTGTCTATCAATGTCCATTTATTGCGATTTAAAAGACACTTACTACAAAGTTTTGCTACGCGAGGTCTACTTATTTTAAATGTTGTACAATATTCAAATAATTCGTTGTTATTCCAAGGAACATCTAACTCAGGCACCAGAAGGAAATCTGCTTCCTTTAGATGTTCTGTAGCCTCTCGTGGTCTAAGATATACTGTTGTTCTTGAACCAATTTTAAAATATTTATAGACCCTCAATAATTTTTTCTCATAGATAAAGAAAAGACGAGTATGAGCTACAAAACTATATATTTTTTTAGAAATATGAAAATAACTAATGTCAACCGATAAACGTTCTTTGTTCCAATTGTAAAGAACAGCAACATAGGGTTTAGGTATATTTATCATAAAACCACTATTGGGAATTAGTAGAATCAGAATATTCTGCATTATCAGTAGTTAATTTATTTCCACATTTCGTGCAGAACTTACCTGTTGACTTATTTAGGTTATAACAATTAGAGCATTCTATTGCAAGGTTAAAACCACAAATCTTACAAAATTTACGAAAAGGAACTTCATTTCTGCAATTAGGACAAATTGTAATCGGAATAGAAGTTTCAAGTGTATCATCAGGGCTTTTGGTTATTGGTTGGGAAGGAGAAACGGTATTAGATGGTGCATAATTTGAACCATGTGGTCCTTGTGTTGCAAAACCAGGAGGAACAGTAGTAGGGCGATAGGGTGCTTCTTGTTCTTGTGGAGAATCTTCAGCAAAAACAAACTTTTGCTCAATAGTTGGGTCAATTTCTTTCAAGATTTCTAATAATGCTGGTCTTTTAGGGAGAGCTATTACTTCTTTTCCCGTAGCAATAACAGCTAAAGTAAAAAATTCTTTCAGTTCATTCTGATCACTACCACAATAAGGACAGATTTTATCTTCATCAGAAATGCTTTCCCAACATGACAAACAATTCATAGTGACCAGCTCAGTAAATCAAAACCGTAAGATTAGTTAATAAAACAGACACATAGGCGCTTATAAAAGTAACTCTTTTTGCGAAAGCTTATCTCCATTATAAAAAAAATCTTTTGATTTTCTGCCTTTTTTACAGCGATTTGTTGTGAATACTTTATTTTTTTATTCTCCGTTACTTTTACCTCTTTTCCTTTGATTTCAAACAATAAAAAGTTTACTCAATTATCATTAACACAAATTTTATAGAGTTTGTTTCAATATCTACCTTATGTCTAAGAAAAAGAAAGGTTTGATTAAATGTAGTTGTGGTAATGAATGGTTACCTAACGAAGTACCAACAAACAAAGAATGGAATATGGTTTCACCTATGCCTGATGCTCAAGGTAATGTAACAATAACTATCATGGCTTCTTGGAGCTGTCCTAAATGTGGGAAGTCAAAAACAGGAGCAAAAGGAAAAACAAAAGGAGAGTTTAAAGAAGAGGATACACCCAAATATAAATTAGAACAAGCTTTAAACTCCAAACAAAAAATCAACCTTGCAGAATTGGCAAAAGAAACAGGATTTCAGATCGAAAATCTGAAAAAAATTATTCCCCCATATCAGAAGAAAACAGGTATTAAAGGAAAAGTAGAAGGGAATTTCTTTATTCCCGAATAATTTTTTATAATTTCTTTAGTATGTCATCAATTCCAGGTTCAACACCTTGGAAAAATGAATACCCTTTATAGCTTTCGCGCGTAGTAATCTCGCCAGCTATATTTGTTGTTATTAAAGCTTTTACTTCTTCGATATTTCTAGTATGTCCTAAAACCCAACAAAGTTTTGTATATGCAGCGGAAGGAAGCATATTACCACCTTCAATGACACCGCGAGCGAGCATATCTCTTCCTGTCTCATAAACTCGTAGTTGAGTATAGCCAAATAATGGATCAACAGCCATCACAACGGGTATTTCTTCTTGTTGTGCGCGTTCTAAAGCGCCATACATATTTGTGCCAACATGCCCTAATCCAGTACCCACTATTACTACACCATGATAACCATTATCAACCATTGAATCAAGCATATCTCGGTGCATACCAGGATAGAAAAAAAGTTGACCTACTCTTTCATCAATTTTTGCGTCAAGATAGAAAGATTCTCTATCACTTCGTTTCTTGACATCTTTTTTAAACCACGTAACACCACTATCGTCTATTTTTCCTAGAGGTATATCGCTTAAAGTACGAAAAGCATCTCTTCGTGCTGAATGCATCTTACGACATCTAAGAGCGCGATGAATAAGGTTGTAGCTGTCACTTGTGGTACCATGCATATTAATCACGACCTCAGCAAAATCCTCATATCCCGCCAATTGTGCAGAATAAAGGATATTACGAGGTCCATCAGAGGAGGGACGATCAGAACTTCTTTGGCTTCCTACTAAAACAACGGGAATAGGGAGGTTTCTAAGGAAAAATGAAAGAGCACTTCCTGTTACACACATAGTATCAGTACCATGACCAATAATCACACCTTCAACACCGCTTTCTATTTCCTTTGCTACTGCTTCAGCAGTTTTAACCCAATACTCTGGAATAAAATTCTCCGAAAGAATCTTGTAGAGAGTTTTAGGGGTAAGGTTGACAATAGAAGTAAGTTCAGGAACAGCAGAAAATAGTTCTTCAGGTGTAAAAGCTGGTAATACTGCACCTGTTCGATAATCTAAACGTGAAGCAACAGTACCTCCTGTTCCGAGAAGAACGATATCAGGTAATCCTTCTTTATATTCTACATGCACATGAGGAAGATGGTAATTTCCTTTTTTATATCCAATAATTTCAATAGAGACAGAATCATCAATGAATACACCTAAGTTGTACCCTGTGTCAACTTTAAGGGCAAGGTAATCATCATTTGTATGTTGACTACGAGGGAGTAGTATTCCAACATATTCAGCATCATTTTTCGTTACTTTTAATTGACTCCAAGTACTTACACCTTCCTTGATTAAACGTTCACGTAGTTTGCCTCTATAACCCTCGGGATCAGCTACTGAAGGCAGATTATTTTCTTTGTTTACATCTTTTACATCCATACAAATCACCTATTTAATAAATTCTGTATACGATTCACTATAATTTTCCCAGAAAGTGAATAATTAGTGGAGGATAAAACTGCATGAGTTATCCTTGAGAAAGCTCTAGTTCTATATTTTTCGTCCTCTTGTAGTTTTTTGCTATCGAAAAGGGTTAAATTGTCTGAAATAATCTTTTCAATCTCTTCATCTGAAAGTTTCTTAGTTTCAAGTTTCTTAAGAGCATCTTGCGGAGAAAGAGAACGATTTGCAATGAAAAATTCAATAAATGAATGAATTTGTTCAGGTACAATATTCTTATTTGCTATTGCATCAGCTGTGTAATCAATAACTTTTGTATTAATGTATATACCTTTCCTTCTCAAGCTTCGGGGGAGCTCTATAAGTAGTTTAAAAGCTAATTTAGCGCCAATGCCTAACTTTTCAGTGAACTGATAGAGTCTATCTATAGATTCATCTCTTAT
>CAZEQQ010000020.1:13492-14243 GCA_964514425.1 uncultured archaeon | reverse complement strand
ATTTTCCATCCTAACTTTTTTGAGAAGAGAATTTGTGTTGGCGTTTTAGCTGCAGATTGGACACCTGCAAATAATCTTGTTGATGTTATAGAATCCATTCGTTTCGTTCTTTCCGCCCCTAATCCGGATGATCCTCTAAATTCTACTGCGGCTAATCTAATGAAACGAGATCCTAAAGCTTTTGCAGCAAAAGTAAAGGAATATATTGAAACATATGCCACTTTTGCCCAAATTGGACAATTTGGTCTTTAGTTTCTTTTTCATCATAAGAAGAAATCTTATTTATAGGCAATTGTATTTCTTATCATGATAAATAGAACCACTTCTTGTACAGGCTATATTCAAGAGATGTTTTCTTCATTTCAAGGAGAAGGAGCAGCTATTTCAGGGAGTTGTTATGGATTAAGACAGATATTTGTTCGCTTTTCAGGATGTTCTCTTTTCCTTGGTGCCTTGGGAACAAATGGTTGTATTTGGTGTGATTCTCCTAAATCACAGCATGATAAAATATCTGTTTGTTATGTAGAAAAAAAAGCAGGAGCTCAATCATTTGAGGAACAGAAGAACCCCCTATCTGTTGACGCAGTTATTGATGTCATTAAGAAGTTATCTACAAATGATCTTCACTCTATAAGTTTAACGGGAGGAGAACCTCTGTATCAACCTGCGTTTCTGCATTCGCTACTTGAGGCCTTAAAACAAGAAAATTATAAAACCTATCTTGAAAGTGCTTACACACATAATCTTAATT
>CAZEQQ010000020.1:0-13482 GCA_964514425.1 uncultured archaeon | reverse complement strand
CCAAATCGGTTCAAAAATAGATTTTGCATGTATTGATATAAAAGATAGAACAGCTAATGCTGCTTTGAGTTGGGAAAGTTTAGTAAAGCAAGAAGTGGCTATGTGTGAGATTTTACAATCAGCTGGTGTTAAAGTTTTTGCAAAAGTAGTTATAAACAAAGCTTCAAAAATTGATGATTTTTCATTTATTGTAGAATTATGCGCAAAAGAGGAGATACCGATAGTTATACAATTACTTACTGTAACACCCTCTAGTACTACTCTTTCTCCTCCGACTTGGGAACAAATTCAAAAATTTACAGATATTGCGGGAAAACATCTCTCGCCTTCAAAAATTGGATTATCAGCACAAGTTCATAAATTAATCGATATACTTTAAAAATTGCAAATGAGGCCACTAAATGAAATACACTAGTAAAAAAAGGTCGGATGTTCAAGCAGATGATTCATTAATAAAACTGGGTTTACAACGTGTGGGTGTGAGTAATATACCTAAAATTATTAAACGTAAATGGAAAGGCCAATATAATGAACTTGCTGCTAATATTGATGTTTATGTTGACTTGCTTCCTACACAACGCGGTATACACATGTCACGTAATATTGAAGCTATTAATGATGTTACAACAGGCTTATCACCTCTATTTGACGAGATTATCTCTAATACAGAAGATTTATGTATGAAAATTGCGGAAAAAGTTTTATCAACTCAATCTGGGGCAAAGTTTGCAGAGGTTCATTTAACAGCTGACTACGAAGTTGAAACATTTTCAGAAGCCCTTTTTAAGAATAAGGCGAGTGTACATAAATTACATGCAGGAGCAAAAGCCGAGCAGCTTAACGGTAAATTAGAACTGAAAAAGATTATTGGAGCAGAAGTTGAAGGAATTACTGTTTGTCCTTGTTCATATGAACTTTCTAAAGATTATGCAAAAGAGAAATTGGCAGAAAAGGGGTTTAATAACGAACAGATTCAGACCATAGTTGAATTAGTACCTTTTGCTGCACATAATCAACGTTCTAAAACTACTTTGCTTTTTGAACTTCCAGAAAGTGCAGAGAGATTAGAGCTTAATGATATTATTAAAGTCATAGAAATTAGTGTTAGTGCGCCTTTACACGAAATATTGAAAAGAAAAGATGAACAAGCTGTTGTCATTTATGCCCATAGTCGACCTAGGTTTGTTGAAGACGTTGTGAGAATACTACTCCAAAATATTGTTTTTACTTTTAACTCTTTACCACACGAAACAGTTATTTATATTAAACAAGAAAATTATGAAAGCATTCATCATCATAATGCAGTAGCTGAAGTTATGACAACTTTTGCTAATTTGCAAAATAGCCTTAATTTAGGTGAATAATCATGAAAAAAGAAGCATATAAAACTCATTCATTAGTTATCTGCGATTTTTCTAATAAAATCTTATATGACGGTAAACAGATTCAAACCCATTTTGTTACTAAAGAATTTGAAGTTATAGGAAATTCAGTTTTAGTTTTTCGCGGAGGAATGAGGTTATCAGCAAAAGAGATGTTAGATCATAAAGATATCATTAGAGAGGGGCATTTAACTGAATTTTTGATTAGCTCTGATGATACTTTGCATTTTATTATTGAAGAATTTGATGTTCAACCACCTAATATTGAAATAGCTTATTATCGATTAAGGATGCTCTGTCAACTTTTATGTGAATTTCTCATTAGTAGAGGTCATTCACCCGATAGAAAGGGTACAGATATATATATTGACGGTAAAAAACTTAATGTAGGCATTGCTTCTATAAGTAACATAAGTTCAAAAATCCATTTTGGTGTTAATATTAAGGATACAGGTATTCCTAACCATGTTAAGGCAACTAGTTTAACTAACTTAGGTATTGTTGAGCAAGAATTAGAGGAAATCGCTTCCAATTTAGCAAAAGCCTATATTAGAGAATATAGTAACGTTAAGATGGATATTTGTAAAACTAAACCAATACATTAGTGATAATATGATGAAATTAAAGATATCAGGAGATAAACTAACATTAGCTTCAGCCCATATGCTATCAAGGCATGATAAATGTGCAAGATTACATGGACACAATTATGAAATAGAAGTTGAAATAGAAGGTGAATTAAACGACAAGAATATGATTATTGATTTTGGAGAAGTAAAAGAAAAGATTGCAGCAATTTTTAAGAAATATGATCATAAGGTTCTAATTCCCAAAATAAACCCAGAATTTTCTATAGAAACAAATGAAAAAGAAGTAAAAATTATTACTTGTGAGAGTAAAAGATATAGATTTCCTATTAGTGATGTTGTATTGCTTCCAATTATTTCAACGACAGTAGAGATTTTATCTCAGTATTTCCATGGATTAATAAAAAAAGAATATCCTCAATTTAAAATTACTTTAACTATGCATGAAACACCAACCAGTGCAGCTATTTATTCAGAGTAGAAGGAAGAGATTATATGACCTACTGTTCAAGTGATAGAGCCATTGTTCTTTTTTCTGGAGGAATCGATTCAACAGCTTGTCTTTATTGGGCAATGAAGAACTACAAAGAAATAATCCTTCTCAGTTTTCTCTATGGGAGTAAAGAAGACCAAGTAATTGAGAGGACTAATAAGAAAAATAGTACGTTATCAACTATTATCTCTTCAAAAGTTGTTCCATTAGCATTTTTTGAAGAAATATTAAAAACAAGTTTTTCAAAGCTATCTAAAGACAGCGATACACCACCTGAATTTAAGAAGAATTCAGAACTTGACGATCAATCAATTACTTTAGAAACAGCAAAACAAGTTTGGGTACCTGCTAGAAATCTTTTGTTTCTGTCAATAGCAGCATCTCTTGCAGATTCTTATGTTTCTTCAACAGATATTATTTTTGGCGCTAATTTAGAGGAAGGAACAACTTTTCCAGATAATACTCAAGAATTCATAGACAGAATGAATGCTGCTTTAGAACATGGTTGTCTCCAAAAAGTGCAAATAGTTGGCCCTTTTAGTAAAATGACAAAAGAACAAATTGTTACGTTCTTGGATAATGAACATGCACAATACGAATACTCATCTTCATGTTATAATTTTAAGGGATGGACAGATGAGGAAGAGCCTATTCATTGTGGTTCTTGCGAAAGTTGTATGCGTCGAAAAAGAGCGTTTCAAAAAGCGAAACTAAAAGATCGAACAGTTTACTTTATCAAAGATTAATTTTCTATTTCATCAAAATATATTTATTCTTGTTTTCAAATGTTTTATTATGGTAATTCGAGTTTTTTCTATTCAAAAAGATGGCTCATATGTTGAAGTAGGAAATAATGTAGAGAGTCTATCTAAAGGTGATGGAGCATTTCTTATTTTAGACATTAAAGATAAGTTAATTTACATATATAGAAGAGAAGGAATACCTAATACATTAGCATATGCAGCAGGTAGGGCAGCTACAAATCTTAATACAAAAAGGAATTCCAAATACAAAATTATTAACATTGAACAAGAAGATAAGTTACAAAAATTAAGCACCATTTTCAATATAAATGAAAAAACAGTAAAAATGCTTTTAGTATCCAAACATAGTGAAACTTTAGAAGAAAATAGTACAATTTCTAAAGAAAGTAAGGTTTCACCAATTGGAAAACCACAAGAAATTATTAAAAGTACAGAATTAAGTTCCATTGTTGACAGAGGGGAAGAACAGCAAAAAGAAGCAGTTGAAAAAGTAGAAGAACAGCAAAAAGAAGCAGTTGAAAAAGTAGAAGAACAACAAAAAGAAGTAGATATAAATTTACTACTGAAAACATTTGGTTTGAAATTGTTCTTAGAAGAAGATATTGATGAGTTAAAAGCAGCAGTAAAGCCACCAAAAGAAGAGTTAGACAGAATCCTCTATAATAAAATTAAAGAATTATTAAATAAAATTTACTAAATGTTTAATAATAACATAACCAGAAAGCTCAAGAGCAATTTACTTCATCCTTTTTAACTTTGCAATAAAAAAGCCTTCTGTTTCATGGTGTTGGGGAAAAAATTCTTGGGTTTTATAATCCAATATTTTTGATGCTGTTCCATTGATTGGTTCTGCAGCACTTAAAATAAAATTTGAATTATTTTTTTCTAAAAACTTCTTAATAATATTATAATTCTCATCCCAAAAGATAGAACAAGTCGAATAGGCAATAAAACCGTCTTTTTTGATCATTTTACTTGCCTTTTCCAATAGCTGGTACTGAATATTTGAATAATATGAGATATCATCTTTTCTTAGTCGCCATTTATTTTCGGGTCTAGAACTAAATGTACCACTACCTGTACAAGGTGCGTCAAGCAGGATTTTATCAAAATAGTTTTTATATTCATCACCTAAATTTCTGGCATCCTCGGTTACAATATTTGTATTTTTTACATTTAGTAATTTAATTCTCTCTTTTAGGATTTTTACTCTTTCTTTTTTAAGTTCAACAGCAACAATTTCACCTTTATTTTCCATCAATTCAGCAATATGTGCAGTTTTACCCCCAGGTGAGGAACACATATCCAATACACAATCATCTTTTGAAGGATTGAGCACAATAGAAACAATAGATGAGGCTTTTTGCTGAATCACAATATTCCCTTCTTTAAAGAGATCTAACTGTGGAATTGGTTTTATATAATCCAAAATTTTAACTATAGTGGGAAATTCAGGAGTAATTTGGAATTTCACACCATTTTTTTCTAATTTTTCCATCACATTTTTAGTTTCTGTTTTTAGTTTGTTTATACGTATATAAATGGGTAAATTTTTGTTTTGAGAGAGAAGTAACTCCTCAACAAACTTTTGTTCCCATTGTTCAAGATATTTTCTGACGATCCAAGTTGGAAAGAAAAATTTCATTGCCATTGTTGTTTCTTGATCCTTACAATTCGTGTAAAGTTCTTTTTCATTTATTTCCAAAAGTTTTTCAGTTATATTGGCTATATTTAGTGTTATATTTGACATTTTACAACTGGAAAAGAGTTGCTCAATTTCCTTTGTTTCCATATTTAAGTATTTAACAAAGTAAGTTATCACTCTAAGAGATACTTTTTCATCTAATGGTCTTTTTTTCTTTGATTGTGAAGGAAAGCATAATTGAATATAAGCATCAATTACATTTAATTTTCTTATTATTTCAAAAGTAGTGAGATAGAGATAATTTTCTTCAATTCTTGTAAATTCATCCTTTTCTAATACTATCCTTAAACTTTTTCTAACTGCAAACCCCTTTTCAATATTTTCTAAAATTTCAATAAGAGTTAAAGTAAGTTTAATCACTAAATCACCCATTAGTCTCTAACAAAGTTCAGTTACTCATCTTGAAGGTGATGATAAGACTTAATAATGCCTCCATCTTGTTGGTAAGATTGAATTTTAGTTGCTGTGTCAAATTGTAAAACTTGAGCAAATTTCTTAAGAGCAATATTACAAAAGTCATTTAGAGGGATAAAGAAATAGTTTAATTTCTCTGCTGAATAAAGCATATAGTTTTTGGAGTCAAAATTGAAAGATACAATAGTGTTTACACCTTCATTTTTTAAAGTACTTAGGTCATTATATGTAAATGGTTCAGTTTCAAATACCAACGAGAGGTTAGCAGAGTCTAGCTTATTTGATCCAATCAACCAGTTCTTATTTAAATGTTGCAAATTAAGCAAAAATTCTTTCAAAGTAAGAGAAGGGATTTGCCAATTGGTTAATGTTTTGCCATTAGACAATTTAAAGTAGTCATAAGAAACATTAGAAATACCTAGTGTTTGAAGAAAATATAGAAGACCACCATGTGATGCATATAGCCAAGATTCAGGTAATTTTACGACCCATAAATCATGTGTAACTAAGGAACGGATTAATTCATGATCTTTATCATCTAAAGATCCTCTTTTTTCATAGAAGGAGAGAGGAAAAAGAGTAAGAGCTATGTTTAATTTGTTTTCAACCATAAAATGTACAAACTTTAAATTAACATATGTTGCAATAGCTACACCTTTAACTGTTGTATTTTGTAAGCGATTTATCGATGAAGAACCAAATTCTATACTAAAAGGGTGAGAGGAATAGAGTTCTTTATTATAAGTTTCTTTTAAAACACTTAAGAAGTTTTCAACACTATTGGGTGACATATAAATAACACAGATATCACTAAATTAAAAGCTTTTTTAGTTCTACTAAATTGATAAAAGAAAAAGAGAGGGGAAAAGGATCGAAGAAGAACTTCTACATTCTTCTTCCTCTACGTCCACCTTTTCTTCGGCAGCCGTCATGAGGTAAAGGTGTAACATCTTCTAAACGAACAATTCTCATTCCAGACCTTTTTAGAGCACGTAATGCTGCTTGAATACCAGGTCCGGGGGTTCTATTTTTATGACCACCAGGTGCTCTGTATCTTACATATAGAGCAGATATACCTTTTGCTTTAGCTTCATCTGCTGCAGCATTTGCCGCCTTCATTGCTGCAAAAGGACTTGATTCATTCCTGTCAGCCTTAACGAACATCCCACCACTCTTACGACTGAATGTTTCACAACCAGATACATCTGTAATTGTTATTATTGTATCATTGTAGCTGGAGAATATGTGAGCAATTCCATGTTTATAGTCTTTTTTCTTCATACTCATCTTTGTCACATCTCACTTTATTTTTGTTTTTCCTTATTTCCTTCAGCTGAGGTTTTTGTGGAACGGCGTCTTGGAGGTGCGCGTGTGCTTTTCTTCTCTTCTTTTGGACTGTCAGTATTTTCACTTGTCTCTGTAGATTCTTCAGCATCAGATTTTCCTGGACTCTTTCTAGTTCTACCTTTTTGTTCAACTTCTTTTTCTACTACAGGAGGAGCACTTGGTCTTGCAGGATGATTATCCTTACTTAATGGTGAGAGAGGTGCATACATAACACTTTCTTCTTCATCAAGAGTAACTAAATGTCCTGGAGAGGTAACTATACGTCCATTTATGCTTATGTGTCTGTGAGCTACAAAATGTCGAGCTTGATAAAGAGAAGTTGCCAAACCTTTACGGTAAACAACTGTTTGTAATCTTCGTTCTAGTACTGTTTGAACATTGAGAGCAAGTACAGAATCGAGATCATCTCCGGATTTAAGCATTCCAAATCTAATTAAACGGTTAATCAATTCTTCTTCACGTGACTTTCTTCCTGTTTCAGCAAGAGCAAGAAGAGCACGGGCTTGTTGTCGAGCTGTAGAAAGAATAGTTCTAGCTCTCCAAAGTTCTCTTTTATTACGTAATCCATATTCTCCTACAATTGGAAGTTCACGTTCTAAACGGTCACTTTCATAGGGATGACCGGGAGTTACGATTTTTTTACGTTGTCGTCTAATACCACCCATAATCTATCACCTTATCTTTTCTTCTTTGAAACACCAACAGTAGAACCTCTTCCACCATGTGTGCGCGTTTTTTGCCCACGAACCTTAAGGCTTAGTTGATGTCTAATTCCACGGCGAGAACGAAGTTTTATATAATGCTCAATATCTTGCTTAATAGCTAAAGCTAGTTGAGATTGTGTTAAATGTATATCTTCACCGGAAGCTCGATCTTTACAACGGTTTAACATCCAAACAGGAATTTCACTTTTCAACGGGTTTGAGATTACTGCTTCGATTTCTTTAATCTTAGCATCTGTAAGAAAACCTATTCGCTCATTCAAATCAATGTCAAGAAGACGACTTATAGTGTGAGCTAATCTCCTATTAATTCCGGGAACTCTAGTTATCCCTATTGAAACAGGTAGCTGTCCTTCTATATCAGTCGACTGAACACGGACAAGATGGCGAAATCCTTTACCTTTTAAACTCATATAATCACTTTCTTTAATTTATGACGATACCACGGCCTGAAAACCGTGATGCTCTGACCATTGTTATGGCTGTGTTATCACAATGAGCTCCGCCTTAAGATCACTTGACCTTTGAAAAAGTAGAGGTAGTGCTTTTTTAAATATTCCTTTAAAAGTGAATAGAGAAAAGTTGTAAGTTCGATTATCCATAAATTTGTGGAGTATATTAACTATGGTATCATATTAATTATGAAATGATGGAAACAATCTTTGAAAAAGAAAATAAAAACGCGAAATGTTTGGAGTTTGAGGAATACAATTTCTATTTAGAGTTAATTAATTCTCAAAGAGAGAAATATAGAGAAATAGGTTATGCTTTGTTATTGGCCCAATTTCATCTGTTCCCACCTGAGATAAAAGGTTATATTCAAAGAGAATGGGAAAAAGAGAAAAGTAGACGTGCTATGACCAACCACTTTGTTGAACTATGTAATAGAGTAATATTTCATTAATCATATAAATTTCACAGAAAAAGTAATGGAGCCAGAACAGGGATTTGAACCCTGGAGTCTTGCGACAATGCATTTCTGTTTAAAGAAATGAATTCCAGTGCATCTCCGTAGCCACTTGGATATTCTGGCACTAAAGTTAGTTAATGAATGTTTACACTAACTAGTCCTTGAGACGTGTTCAAAAATTTCATTTTAAACTTTTCTTTTTTGTTCTTTACTTTTACAAACAATTTATTTGAATCTTTGGTTTGTTCTTATGATAGTTCTTTTCTTTTCTCTGTTTTATAAGTTCCTCTTTCCATAACAACTCTTTTTATTTTTACTATAACTCCTTTCTCATCATTTTGAATTCTCTTTGCAGCTATTTGGCTTTCGCCTAAAGCTATGAGTTCTTTCTTAAGAGTATAGATTGCTACGATATCTCCTTCTTGGAACATTGTTGTATATTTAACTATTGCAGGTAAAGCTACAGGGGCGCCATGACAGATTGAATCAACGGCATTGTCTTTCACAAATAGTTTCTCTAAATGTTTAACAGCATATTCCATTGGAAGAATAACATTTCTTAAAGGGATTTCATCTTTTTCATTTAGGTACCATTGATAAGCATCAAATACTTCTTGGAGCGTTACAAGATATTGTTCCTCTGAAAAAGGACCCGTTTTTGTCCGTCTTAATTCTTTCATGTGAGCTCCACAACCCAAACTTTGTCCAATATCGTGTGTTAGTTTTCTAATGTATGTACCTGCTTGACATTTTACAAGAAATAAAACATCTCTTTCTTTTATTTCTAAGATATCTAATTGATATATAGTTCGTTTTCTTAGAACTCTTTTCACTGATGCTCTAAGGGGTGGTCTTTGGAATATTTCTCCTTTATATTCACCTATTACTTTTCTCACTGTATCTTCTTCAACATTAGCATGTAATGTCATATTACACACATACTCTTTTCCAGATAATAAGAGCGTGTTTAGAATTTTTGTTGCTTCTTGTAGAGCAGTTGGTAAAACTCCTGTTACTGCAGGATCTAATGTTCCTGAATGTCCTGCTTTTGCTATGTCAAAAATTTTTTTGATATATGATACTACTTCATGACTCGTTGGATTAGCGGGTTTGTCAAGGTTTATTACTCCATATTTTATGAGTTCATCTATTGTCCTTTTTAGAGGTGACTTTCCCCATTTATAATCTGTAATATCAGAAGCTATTGTTACTAGTTCTTGATTCTTATCCAACAACTCTATTTCAGGAGCAACTAGTTTAATGGTCATATCATCACTTAACCTTATTCCTTCTAATGTTAATCTTTTTGTACATTTTACCCTCTGCTATATATATTATTCTAAAAAATAGAAAGAGGGAAGAAAAAGAGAATTTCTTCTTATTTTGGCACGACCTTTTCTTTCATAAAGTCAGTTAAATCTGCTTTTTCTATAGCTGATTTAACATCAGAATCATTTGCATCTCTTTTTATGGAAATCACATGATCTGTTGGTTCAATATGTCCGATATTAACTCTTCTTCGGCGGACCCCAGATAGTTCTTTGGGTCCTGTTACCAGAACATAGTTTGAGTTAATTAGGTCGACGATTGCTACTTTTCTTCCAGCTTCTCGTCCTAATGTTTTTACACATATTCTACCGATTTGTATTGCTGTCATTTCATACACCTTTTTCTTTTATTTTGATTGTGGCCATAATAATGTCAACACAATCATCTGCATCGAACTTTTCTGAATTTATTATCAGATCGTAGATGCTTGTGTCATCAATCTCTATATTATAGAGTTTGTGATAGCGATTTTTTTCTGATTCTTCTCTAACTACTGTTTCTTTGTGCACACTAGCTATTTCTTTGTTTTCTCGCATAGCTATTCTTTTTACTCTTATGTCTAAGGGTGCAGTGATGTAAACTAAAAGGAGGGCTTTTTCTTTAAGTAACCATCCGGCTAATTGAGCATCAACAACTAAATTTTCTTCAGTTAAAGCTAAATTTTTAGTTCTTTCATCTATTTCTTTATCTATATCATCACACTTCTCTGCTTCTCTACTAAATGCTTCAATAGACAATCCTTTTTTTTGTGCAAAGTCTCTGAATACTTGCCCTGCAGAAAGATACTTGTAACCAAGTTTTTCAGCTAATCTACGACTACAAGTACTTTTACCCGACCCATGAGGCCCAGAAACAGCTATTAGAGGCAATTATGCTACACCTTTAGGCTTTTCTTACTTCAGTTTTTATTGCATTTCTTAAACATCTGCTACATAAATAACCTGCATGTAATCTTGTAGGCAGTCTTTGAGATCTTGGTAACTTTCTAATTTGGCTTTGAGGCCCAGTAGGTACTCCGCCAAGTATAGATCTACATTTACCACAATGAGCACGTTTTGTTTTCTTTATTGTTTTTCTAATTACAGGTTCTTTTGAACTAGGAACTCTCACGAGTTTTGTTTTAGCTACACGTAATGAAGGTCTAACCATTTTTTATCCTCATCCTTTACATCATTCTTTATTATTCAGTTTTGTTTTCGTTTATTGTTACCTTTTTTGGTTTTACTCTAGGCTTACTAGGGCTACCACTTCCAGTCACGCCAAACACTTTTGAAATTATTGAACCAAAAGCAAATGAACATAAAATATACCAAAAGATAAAGGGCAATTTTGAATAGCCTTCAGGTTCGCCATGTGCAGGGTCTGTAGGCGCACTCCAACTTGCTCCTCCAATCCAAGGAAAATCACCAATGCTGAAAGGAAGCCAAGCATAATAATGCCCTGTGAATGCAGTTCTTAAGACTAAAAATATAAGCATAAATGGAATGATTGTTATAAACATTGGTTTCATTCTTTTCATCATCATATCAGTTTGCATTCTTTTTATTCTAGCTTCATCTCTTTTTACACTTAACCACAGTTTTTTATCTGCTGTTTGCATGGCTTTTCCTCGCCTTTTGTTCCACTCTTGGATCAAAGCCATGTGTTCATTTAATGTTTTTACATCGACTAAAAGTTTTGTAATTACTGTACTTATTAAAGAAATACCAACACTCACAAAAGTTAGGAAAATCACACTAGTAAAACGTTGATTCCATCCATTGTGTGTTATCCATTCAGCAAGGGTAGATAACCATACATCCCAGAAAGCCATAGTACATAACCTTTTGTCGTTTAATTTTGCTTATTGTAGGAAACTACACTTGCTTTTAAAAGCTTTTGTAATTAGAGTTTTTAGTTAAATTGTCAAAGTTTTTTAAGTATATGCTAGCCTACATTTCGCATGTTTAGTAAACTATAATCAATTGAAAAGGAGAAAATAATCAGAAATTTTTTAAAGGCAGTACCTAGTATTTAAGGGAAAATTTCCTTAAAAGGAGATTTTTCATTTTTGTATTATTAGTTTCAAGTACACGATTTTACACCAAAGAATTTTTTTTACATCATCTTAAAACATATAAAAAGGATATTTTTAAAACAAAAACAGGTCTGGTTAGGCTTAACACTACTTTTATTATCAATTCTTTTTCTTGGTATTTAGGTACTACTATATTTACAATCCCAACAACACAGCTCTATGAAATGGTTAATTTTTTTCAGCAATTCTTAAAAACTGAAAAGAGAGTTCAAAAATTTTCTTCAAAAATAAAGGAAATCATTATTCATGAATTTCCGACTGGAAAAGCCATTTCATTAGAATATTATAAAACAATTTCAACTAGATTAGCTATTAGAGCAATACACAAGACAGAGAAGAATGGCTACACAAATTCAATTGAATTTAGGAATAATAACGGAGGAACACTGGTTTTCTTTAGTAGTCAGCCAGCTATATATGCAAAAAGCTTTGAAAAAGGGATGGAAAGAGTAAATTAGTAACGTTTGTTTTTCTAAACAACGTTTACATTTTTTGATTTTATTGTCTAATCTATTAGACTAACTGTAATTTTCAGGAGCTATTCATATTTTTTCAACAAAACAAAATAGTTATCTTTGTTATTCTTGCCTCCAGATGTTTGTAAATCAATAAGAGTAAAATTATTTGCTTTTGTTACACGTATTAGTTCTCTCTTTGTGAATAAATGATAGTAGCGTTTTGTTATTACTTCTTTTTTTTCATTTTTCCAAGGTATCCAAATATCTCCATGTCGCCACTTTTTCGACTTAAATTTCTTTAAAGGAAACAACATTAGATCCAACAGCATAGGAAAAAAGGTCGAGCGTTTCCACCTTCTCCATACTGAAAGAATCAAATAACTATTAGGTTTTAACACTGCATTTATTTCTCGTAACGCTTTTAGTACGTCTTCTTCTGAGGCTAAGTGATGTAGTGTAGCAATGCATAATGCCAAATCAACATCTTTTTTTACAAAAGGAAGAGATTTTACATCACTGTTTATTGGATAAACTGTTGACTTTTCAATTGCAGATATTAGTTCAAAAGATATGTCAAGAGCAATTTTTTCCCAATTAGGTGATGTGAACACCAGAAGGTTTCTACCATTTCCTGTTCCAAAATCTGCTACTATTCCTTGCTTAGGAAGAGCGTAATGATTCTCTAAATAATTTAAAAATTTAACAAAATCTCTCCATGGTTTTTTTTTCAGCGCTTTATAATGAGAGGAAATATTTCTATATGCATCAACAATTGAATAATTCTCATTCAAGTCGCTCATAAGGAGATAGCATAGTTTGTGTATTTTAAATTATTTATTGGAAGTAATAAATGTAATCACATCTTAAGCTAAAAGAGAGGATGAAAAGCGATTTGACGCTTTTTACAAATCCAATTCTATTACTTTATGTTTTTCAATGCTTTCTATTGAGGCCATTGCTATTTTAAGTGCTTTTAGTCCATCAGTACTAGAAATTTGTGGAGGCTTTTTCTCAAGACAAGATGAAACAAAAGCTGATAATTCTAAACCTAATGGTTCCTGCCATGGTAGCTTGCGTTTTTTCACAAATTCATCATTTTCCAGTTCATATTCTTGTGTCATAAAATCAGCTTCGACTATACCATTTTCACAGGTTAAGGATAATTTTCTATATTTGTGAGGGGTCAAATAATTACTTTCAATGAATCCAGTTACACCATCTCCAAAGTCAAGTAAAATTTCTGCATAGTCATAATAAACATGACGAAGACAACCACCTCTTGCATAAACACTTA
>CAZEQQ010000019.1:2258-15291 GCA_964514425.1 uncultured archaeon | reverse complement strand
TTCAAGTGCTCCAAGAGGAATACAAGAAGCTTTAGCTAAAATCTTTTCCAGTGAAGAAAAAAATGCAAGACTAAAAGAAGAAAGAACAAGAAACATGGAACTAGTAAAGGGAAGGTATATGAAGATGAAAGAGTTGGCAAATGAATATCAATCTTCCATTTATATCCCCGCTAAATTTAATTCTGGGTTCTTTGCTTATTATTTAGTAGCAGATGGATATTCGTCGTCCACAATAGGTTATCAATTATTAGATAAAGGATTAGGAACGGTTCCATTCGAGAATAAAAACACTAAACTTAATGGAATAAGAGTAGCTTTTTGTTCTATCAAAGAAGATGATATAAAGAGAACAATGGATATTCTCTATTCAGTAGAAGAGAAAGAATGAACAACTTGAATCAATCTTTATTCTTCTTACTTTTTTTACTAATTTTTCTCGACATTCCTATTAATATTATGGAAATAAAACTTTTAAACAACCTTTATTTTTGTCAGCTATGGTTACAATAGATATTGTATGGGCTCTTTTAATAGGGTATTTATTTGGCTCTCTCCCTACGTCCTATATCCTCTGTAAAGTACTTCTGAAAGGTTTAGACATCAGAACAGTAGGGTCTGGAAATGTTGGTGGAAGAAACTTAATTCGTGCACTAAAAGAAAATAACAAACCGGGCTTTATCGCTTATACAGCAGGCATTTTAGTAGCTATCTTTGACCTTGGAAAAGGCTATTTTGCCATGTGGTTAACTCAATATATCTCTTTCAAAATTGGTAGTGAAGATCCATGGGTAATCTGTTTTGCTGCAGTATTCGCTGTATTAGGACATAATTGGCCAATTTGGTTAAGAAGTGCAGGAGGAAAAGGTGTTGCTACAGCTGTTGGTGTTCTAGTATTCTTCAATCCTATATATTGGGCTATTTGGATAGTCGCTTTCATCCTTATTGCTTCAATAGTTATGTTTAGTTCTATTGCCTATTTGCTCGATTTTATAGTTATGGGTGTTCTCATGTATTTCTGGCATTGGTATGTAACGCCTACAGCATTTGATCCTCTAACATTAGATCCCTCTTTTGGAACAATAGGACTTGTAACAACTATATTCGTCACACTAGTTATGTTAACAAGGCAAGGTGAAAACTTCAAGAAAATTAAAAATGGAGAAGCTAAAAAGATGAGAATTTGGAAAATATTCGTCGGAAAATTTGATGAAGTACTGAAATAACAAATTTTCTTTTATTTTTCTTATTTAAGAAATTTATATTCTAATTAGAGTAATTTTTGCATATTATTAGTTTTTAATTAAGTTATTAAAAAATCAAGAAGAAGGTTATTTTCTTCTTCTTAGCAATCCTATGATTAGAAAAGGTAGAAAGATGACTATTCCATTAAAGTAAGAGATTTCATCTGTAGTCCCAAAGGATATAGGGCACTGATTTTTAAAAAGTGTGGTCTTTATATAAAGAAGTAATGGAAGAAGAGAGAGGATAATGATCCCACTGTGATAATCGAGATGAGCACGAATCATCTAGATGCAATGAATAGAGAAATAGCATGAAAATATGTCAAAAAAGAAGATACGCTATTTCTATTAGATTAAACATTCATTTGATATGTTGCACTTAAAGCGTATATGGTATCTAGAATCTCTTCATGCATTTTGACTAGTTTTGTAACAACTTTTCTTATTTCTTGATTCTTTACAAGATTAGATATTAATTGTTCCATTTTTTTATTATGCCCTTTAGTTAATAATAAATCTGTTGAGTTACAACTATCTAATATCGCTATTAAAGCTACTATTCCTTGACATTCTTTGGTATCATCAATAAGAACTTCTTGTAACTGGTGGATTAGTTCTACTTTATGATCAAGTTCTACAAATTTGTACTTTGTTACAGGAAAGAGCCAAAGTATTTTCTTTTCCTTTTTTTCAATGATATTTTTATCTATTAGAGTTTCTAAGGTTAATTCTGCAAGTTTCATATAGTTAATGGCCAAAAAGTCAACATAATATTCAATAGATTTATCCTTTTCCTCTTGCTTTAACATTTCATAAACACTAGCTAAAAATTTATCTTCAATATCCTCTTGATTGATAAGTATTAACTTTTTATCTTGTGTTTTAGCTTTCCCTTGAAATATCAAATCCATTATTAGTGAAGCAGGAAGGCCAAAGCGTAAAAGATTTCTATGCTCAGGATTGACTTCCCCTTTTCTATGATTTAAAGCCAATATCATTAATTGTTCTGCAAGTAGTAACATGTTCTTCAATTAACTATTTGAATCAAAGAATATAATTCTTTTGTAAACTGTCTAGTGTTCATCACAAAAAAAGCCAAATTTTTTGTCCATAGAAATCAACAATAATTGAATATTTTAATATTCTACTCTAAAAATTTTCAAAATATATCAAATAATAAAAAAAGAAGTTATTGATGTTTTTTCAATAACTCTTCGATACCAGGAAGTAATAAATCCAATCTCTTCATTTTCTCAATTGTGGGAACACCGTTCTTTGTCCATTCTCTCTTTTCGTACACGGCTTCTCGTAGTTTTTCATATTGCTGTTCTCTGAAAGTTCTTAATCTTTGCATTCGTTCTTTAATAGACATATTTTCAGGGTCAACACCGATTTGTTCTTTCAATTGTTTGAGATAATATCGATCTTCACGTGATTTATATTCTTCTTCTGTTACAGGTCCCATAGCTCTGTATGGTATGTTATCTAATTGACGGAAAGTTACACCTTCAGGAATTAATAACAAATTGAGTGTTCTTTGGAATGAATAAACTCTTTCACTCTTTTTGATGTATTCGACAGAATCAATGTTTTCTCCAGTGACAGAATTGTAATATTTTACATAATTTAGGACATGTTCAGGTATCTTTGCTGGATCTGCTAAATCTTCAGGCACTTTCATTCCATCTTTTTCAATTTGCCCCGTAGCGAATTCTCTGTTGTCTTCTGGTACAATATCGTTCCATGGTAATTTACAAAGTCCTAAGATGCCAAAAGCTGTTCTCCATAATGGGAACCACCATAATGCATCAGCTTTCTTTTCAAATGTAGGCATGTTGTTTCTTACCATATCTTCAAAAATTAACCATGCTTCATCATGCTGTGGTCCTTTAAGAGCAAAACCATATCCACCTTGTTGTGCTAAGCTTTCTTTAGTCATATATTCAGAAAATTCTAACCCTTTAGATTCCATTCCTATGTCTTGCATAAGTTGTACTTGCTCAGAAGTAAGATTGTATTCTTTGGCAAAGTATTCTTTCATATATTTTATACCTTTACCTACAATTACTCCAAATCCTTCTCCACGAGCCATTTGATGTAGTATCTCTAAAGCTTCATCATTATTACCCCAAGATAAGTCCAAACCACCTGTGTGTTCTTTGGTAATAATGCCATACTCATACAACTCCATTACAAAAGCTATACCTGTTCCAACTGAAATGGTATCAACTCCGTAATCATCACAGTAGAAATTGGTTTCAAGAATGCCATCAGGATCGCCAACATACCAGTTTGAACCACAACCAGCTAGAGTCTCGTATTCGGGTCCATCGACTGTAACTTTTTTACCTTTGTATGGTCCAGTTTTACAAATAAAATCCTTCACTCCATGTGCACAACCAACTGCACAACCTTTCCAACAAGGGTCAGGACCTTTTTCAAAACGTTGCCTATAAGCTTCTTTACCTATTTGCTCATGAAGCTCGAATTCTCCATATTTGAAGTTTTTAGTAGGTAATAGGTCAAATTCGTGCATAATAGGCACTAAATGGACTGTTCCTAAAGTTCTCATCTCATTTTGTTTATCATCAAGAGCAATCATTTCTTTAGTATGTTTCATACCTACTTCTTTGAGAGATTTTTCATCTGCAGGATTGTTTCCTTGGGTATTAACATTTTTCTTCTTCACAACAATTGCTTTTATTTTTTTATCTCTGAAAACAGTGCCTGTACCACCACGACCTGCTTGTTTA
The DNA here is from genome assembly GCA_964514425.1 of uncultured archaeon. Taxonomy (GTDB): domain Archaea; phylum Asgardarchaeota; class Heimdallarchaeia; order Heimdallarchaeales; family Heimdallarchaeaceae; genus CAZEQQ01. The sequence continues at coordinate 11,297 of CAZEQQ010000019.1, read as the reverse complement.
AAACGTACATAACCTCGGCGCCCATCAAACCAGCTAAAGTTGAGGCAACCCCAATAACTATGTTCAGCACCTTGACCAGCGGAAATAACAGAAATATCTCGTTTGTGAGTACCATCTTCTGAATATTTATCTGTTAATAGATTACCCAATTCGTAAGTGTTTGAAGGTAAATCTTCAGCTTCAGTGATGGTAATTTTACCTTGTTCACCATCAACATAAATCATGATTTCTTTGTCTGCTTTTCCTTGAATTGATACAACATCAAACCCTGAATATTTAAGGAAAGGACCAGCATATCCACCAACATTACTGTCAATCAGAATACCCGTAAGAGGAGATACAGCAGTCACAATGCTTTTTCCAGAACCGGGAAAGTTGCTTGTTCCACCTAAAGGACCTGTAGCGATAGATAATATATTTTCTGGATCATTCCATTTAGTAGGTTTATCCTTAGGTAAATATTTCCAAGTCATCCAAAGATCAAAACCTTTACTTCCTGTAAAGAGTCTCTTTGTTTCTTCAGGAATAGGCTCAATTTTTATTTCATAAGTATCTAGGTTAATATACAAAGCATGGTTTGCATATCCTTTATCTAGAACTGGAACATTATAAGTAAATTCCTTAATCATTATTCTCACCTAGTTGTGTTTATATAAAACCAGCACAATATAAAATTATCCTAATGACCTAATCTATATAAAAGGCAGAATGAATGTGCAGAACGGAATTTTTTTGAATAAAACAATAAAACCACAAATTATCAAAGTTTAGAAATCAAAAGGAAAAGAGAAAAAAGTCATTTAACCATTAAATGAGCCATTTACCGGACTGATAAATAACTTTACCATCAGCTATGACTTTTGAATCTTCTGATTTCATGTCTTTGAGAATATCCCAATGAATGACACAGTTTTGATTTTCACTTTTAGTATCAGGAAAACCTCTACCTAAAGCCATGTGTAAAGTACCGCCCATTTTCTCATCAAAGAGCATATTTTTGGTGAAAGTTTGAATACCATAATTTGTTCCGATGGCAAATTCTCCCACTTTATCAGCATTTTCAATGGTTAGGATGGTATCAAGTAATTCTTGTCCTTTACTTGCTGTAGCTTTTACTACTCGTCCTTCTTTAAATTCTAGATAAATATTTTCTATTTCTTTCCCTTGATAGATACCAGGATAAGTAAAACGGATATGACCCTCAATACTATCTTCTAAAGGACTAGTGAAAACTTCACCATCTGGAAGGTTTTTCAACCCACAACAATTCACCCAAGGACGACCTTTAACTTTTAACTTTAAGTCGGTATCTTCTCCTAAAACTTGTATCTCTTCAGCTTTTTCCAAGTGTTTGATGATTTTATCTTGTTCTTTTTGAACACCTTTCCAATGTTCAGCAGGGTCATCAACATCAAATCGAAGAGCATTGTAAACAAATTCAGTGTAAGATTCTGTATCCATTTTCGCATCTTGTGCAAGAGCATCACAAGGATAAGGAACAATTGTCCAACGGAGCTTGCCCTCTGCTTCTCTTGTTACGTATGTTTTCATTAACTCCATAAATTGTGGGCTTGTTTGAGCCATCTTTATTTTTTCAGGTGGAATTAAAGCCATACTTTGACGATTAGGACTAGCCATAATATTGATTAATACATCATATTCTTCAACAATGGTTTTTGTTATAGGACCAACAAATTTAATTTGTTCTTCTGTTCCATAACGGAATATAGCTGTTTCTAATCCGGGAATATCTGCCATGGCATAAGGCAGTCCACCAGCTTTTATTGTTTCTATGTAAATAGCTTTGAATAAATCGTTAGCTACTTGTGAACCGCGAATCATAACTTTTTCGCCTTTTTGTATATTTACAGCATAATGTACAACCAATTTTGCAGCTTTTTGACAAAAATCATGCATAGTTTTTCCTCTGTAATAATCATTGTTTCTACTTAAATGGAAACAATTGGAACAAAAATAAAAAATTTTTAAGTTTATGTGTTTGACTAACTAAACTTTAGAATAATTCATGTCCAATTGGTTGTCCATCGTCATCAAATGCTTGTATTTCTACAGTATAACCCATAGGATCAGAATAAAAACCATTATATATTTTATATTGAGAGGTATATTCAGGTACTCGAGTACACTTTACGCCTTGATTTAATAGATAGGCATGAAAATCATCAACTTCTTTTCTTGTTTTCACGACAACAGTTAGACAGACAGAACTTGGTTTAGCAATAGGCAAAACATCTTTTTTGCAGAATCCCCAGTAACCATACTTCCCTATTCTAAAAACAATACAATTGTTTTGATCTAAAGATATAGGAAATTTGAGTATATCTCGATAAAATGTGATTGTTTCTTCTAAATTAGTTGTGCTTAAAAATGTAATTGGATAAATTGGTTCCATAAAATGAAGATAGAAAACTTCTATAAAACGCTATCGGACGAACAGACACTCAAAACATAGAAAACTTGGGAAGATTTATCCTCCTGCTATGTAAGGGATAACTACAAGTTTATCATTATCCTTTAACACAATTTTTGATAACTCTTCATGCTCAATTAATTGTTCATTAATAAGAATAGTATAAAATGTTCTTACTTTCCCTTCATAGAACAGTAACTTTTCAAATTCTTCACCATGTTGAGCTGTGAGGTACATAAACACATCTAAAATAGTGTAACCTTCTGGAATTTCTAAAAAAGAACTCTTAGATTCAAAAAATTTTTGGAATTGTCCAAAAATTTGTAATTCGATTTTCATTTTCCCACGAAATCACTTTATTTGACTGCTTACATATTTTTTAATCTCTCTAGCTAAAGTCAAGAAAGATTTTTCAACATTTTGTCCTGTTTTTGCACTTGTTTCAATGTATTCAACATCAAATTTAGACCATTGAGAAAGGCTATTTGCATATTGAATAGCATTTTCTTCAGGAACGGAGTAGGGAGAAGAATCTCTTAAATCTACTTTGTTGCCAATAAGAACAACAGGAACTATGCGATTTTTATTGTTTTTAATCAGTTCATTAATCCAATTAGGAATATTTTCGTAGGATTCAGGTCTGGTGATATCATAAATAAGTATTGCTCCGACTGCACCCATATAATAAACTTCTCTAACTGCAGAGAACCTCACTTGTCCTGCAAGATCCCAAATTTGCATAGAAATATCACTATTATCAACCTTTAAACGTTTAACAGCAAAGTCTGCTCCAATCGTCATAGTATAACTACCTTCCTTGAAACCCTCACCCATAAATTGCTTTCGAATTGCTGTTTTTCCGACTGCACCATCGCCTAGTAGACATACCTTGAATATTTGTTGAGCCATATATACACCTATTATATATTCCTTAATAACTTTTACATCTTCTATTGATATATAAACACTTTGTTAGTTTCTCATCAGTAATGAAGTAAGAAGACACAAAAGTAAAGAAAAATACAATGAAAGAGAGTAAAAACAAAAAAATTAAAATTTTAAAGCGAAAGAATCTTTAGTAATTTTTATTAGACAACCTTTGTTTAACTTCTTCTAAATAATCTTCTTTAAAGGCTTTCATTAGATTTTCTTCTTTGATGCCAACTTGGGTTAGGAAATAGCTCTTTATTTCATCGTCATGAAAGCCCATCTCTCTAAATCCATTCACAAGAACAACTAAATAGTCCTCGCTTGCAAATGTCTCTTCCTTGACTTCAAATCTTTTGGAATTAGTTATGGTATAGATAGGTAATCCATCAGTATGAAAACCAAGAAATATTATCCTATTATACCACCTCTCACCGATGTCTTGAAAAGAATGTGATTCAAAAGGTATCATTAGAATACTGCGAGGAATTGGTTCAGTTTGAGGATTATTACCATTTTCTTGTGTCCAAATATCTATAAATTGTTGTTGCTTAACCAAATATAATCTACATATAGTTTGATTAGTTTCTTTTGGTTGAGGATCCAAGAAAGCTACTGCACCTTTCCATTTTTTGGAATGTTTTGCGAAATAGAGTTCGTAAGGAATAGAACATTGGTCTGTTTGTGAAAGGTATTCAGTATCTCTTGCTCCTTTATTGCCCCAAGGTCTTCTTCCATTAATATAACTCAAAAAGCGATCTTCCAATAAATTTGAACCATAGGCTGCGTACCAAAATTGTTTGATTCCCATAAAGAACGAAAAAGTAATAAGTAATATTAACTTTTCCACTTAAAGATTCTTTATTAATTCTGACACTTTAGCTTTTTTAGCATCACTGTGATAAATCATTTGAGTAACAAGTTTTACAGCATCATTTAATTTTTCTTCTGAAACTGCCTTAATGTTATCTTTGGAACTATGAATTTTTTTAACATCTTTACTCGCTAAAAAGCAACAAACTTCTATTCCTAATTTTTTAAAAGGAGCATGATCACTATTTCCACCAAACATAGAGCTAAATCCTTGAACATCAATATACTCTTTTTCAGCTATCTCTTCAATAAGAGAGTTAAGATAATCATTCAAAGGTTTTTTTCTAATAAAACCCGCTTTTTCTACATATCCGAGTTCTGAACCTACCATATCGATGTTAATTAGAAATGTTTGATCTTTTTTTGCTTTTAGCTCTTCTTTATGTGCATTCACATATCCCTTTGACCCATATAATCCCCACTCTTCAGCTGTACACCAAATGAATGTTAAGTTTGTATTTTTTAGAGGAGTTTTAGAAATAATGTTCGCTAATTCCAATAAAATAGCAGACCCACTTCCATTATCAATAGCTCCTGAACTAGTATTAACTCTTTTACTAATAGCGACTAAAGAGAGCATTAAAAAGAGAAGAATACTTAGTATCAACAATATCCAATTGAAAATGTGTGAATACGCCATTAAGTTAGCATTAATCATAGTTATTGCAATAATCTGAAGAATGCTTAGTATTATTCCCGTTAAGGAAATGAGAAGTAAACTTATTACGCTAGTAATCAAAAGGGGTCTTTGAATTGATGCTAAATTAACTGCAACACTATCAGAATGTGCAGTAAGTATGATTTCATTCGTTTCTTCAGTCTTTAGTACAGGAATTTTGCAAATAACATTTTTCCCGATAGATTCTTTACCCAAAAATGAAAACTTGCCATTAATCAACGCTTTTAGAAATAAGACTATAACAATAAAAAACGAAATAATGGAAATCAACGCCAAAATTGGACGAAGAAGCAAGTGTTGATTAAATTCAAGAAGTAAGAAATTAATTAATAGAAGTTGTAAAGCGACCAATGCAAGTAGAACTTTACGTCCATTTATGAGAGCAGTACTCCATTTTACCTCTTCAACTAGAGGAGATAACCCATAGGAAGTTATTTGAGATTGAATAAATTCTGTTGTCTCTTTCTCTCCTGGTGTCCCCATCATTCGAGGACGACTTAAGACACTTTTTTCAAGTAAAGTAAACACACTACTAGATCTAGGATTAATATATATCACCGTGATTGTTAACAAAGAAAAAGTCGACTACATTTAAATGTTCTTGATTTACGCTATAGTGATTGACAATACACTATTTTTTACATAACTGAACGTATAAATAGCAAAGGGTATAAAACTACTTATGCTAAAAACTGGCGATGAAATAGAAAATTTCACAAGTCTATTAGACAATGGTGAAGAATTTAAATTAGAAGATTACAAAGACCAAGACTTAATACTATTCTTTTTTCCAAGTGCGTTTACTCCAGGTTGTACAAAAGAAGCTTGTTCGTTTCGAGATAATTATTCTCAATTCAAACAAAATGGGTTAATTCTAATAGGTGTATCCTTCAATAGTGTAGGTCAACAAGCTAAATTTAAAGACAAACACAACCTTCCTTTTCCCTTACTATCTGATAAAGATAAAGAGTTGATCAAAATGTTCGGAGTGAAAAGTTTGCTGGGATGGTCAAAAAGGAAAACATTTTGGATAAGGAACAATAAAATAATGCATGTATGGGAAAATGTTAATCCTTCCGACCATGCTGATGAAATTATAGCAATGATTAAACAAAAAAGTTAGAAGATAAAAACTTCTAACTTACTAATTCTCGTGAACATCTTGCTTTTCCACGTTTTTATCAATTGTTGCTTTAACAAAAAAACCTTTGTCGCTTATAACAAGTACAATAGCAGTGACAATGAATAGCACCATTATAAATTCCACATTTTTTAAAAAAAGTTATCCCATAAATTTTAAACTATAATAATCCAATATAGACTAAAAATCCTGTATAATTACTAAATTACTTTTTCTAACTTTCAGTTTCAATTAACCCTCAGTTCGAGTTTATAAATGATTTTACGTATGTATAATCATGAGTGAATTAATAGTAAAACATAATCAAGATGGAATAGAATTAATAGGACATAATAGTCAGTTCAATTTCAACCAAACAGTATCGGAAATTTCTAAATTTATTGTAATAAACCTCTATAAAATGGGTGACATGGGCCCAGAAGCTATTCTATCGGAATTTATTCCTGATTCCAATCTTGATACCAATTATATAATGAAAATGGGTGTTTTCTACATGACAGCTTTAGGGCAAGGCCATAATTGTCATACTGGACTTTATGGACCTTTACCTGTTCCTGAACATCCATCTTACTTTTCATTAGTTTATAGTTTTACTGTCCCTGATTGCACTAACAAAGATGAACGTAATAAGGGCAAGAGTTTTTGTGTTCTAAGTCTTTCCTTTCCTAAAAACCTTGAAGATTCTTTCTTAACCCGTAAAGAAATCGAGAGTAACGTACACCAATATATGCAGACTTTTGAGGAATTACCTGATATCAAAATGAAAGATTTAAAGAAGCTGAAATCATTTTTGATACAATAATATTTTTTTCTTTTTTCTTTTCATTGAGCCAAAATATTAGTCTTTTTCTGATTTCTACTGTTTTGCCATTGGACGTGGTCAGTCACTGGTCACTTTTTTTCAATATTGTCAAATAGAGTGACCATTTACTAGTAAACTGGTAAGAATGAAATCAGAAAATTTGAATGAAACTGAAATTGAAATTGTTCAAACAAAGCCTTCAAATCTTTTTAGGATTAAAGATTTTAGTGCTCTTTTTTTTGGTGGTTTTATTGGTGAAATTGGTGCTTATTTTACGACTATAGCATTAATCTTTTTAGCTCTCACTTTCACAAGTGATTTAACTCCTGGTGAATCCTCTCAAGCTGTGGCTTTGATAACTACTTTTTATTTAATTCCTATGCTCTTTTTAGGTCCAATAGCTGGAGTTTTAGTTGACAAATTTGATCGAAAGAAGATTCTAATTTTTGCGGACATTGTTGGAGCTTCTGCTGCTTTTGCTTTAATATTTAGTTCTACTATGATCCATTTGTACATTTTTGCAGTGATATCCGCAAGTGTTCGACAGTTCTTTTATCCCTCTAAAAGTGCTTCAATACCCAGAATCGTAGAAAAGAAAAATATTCTGAAAGCAAATAGTTACCTTCAAACCACTACTCAACTTTCAAGAATTATTGGTCCTCTGTTGGCTGGTTTCATGATAGCATTGTTTGGGTTAAGGTTAGCTTTCTTCGTTAATGGAGTTGCTTTTATCATTTCAGCTATTTTCATTTCTACTATAACAACCAAATTAAATCCTGTAAAAGCAGTTGACAAAGTTTCAATTGGTGAAGTCTACAAAGGCTTAGCTGAAGGATTGAAATTAACTCTTTCAGATAGGATTATTTGCTTTTTACTCATCGTATTTGGATTGACAATGTTCGGTGTTGGGATGATAGATCCTTTAATAGTTCCCTATCTTAGTTATGAATTTGGCGTAGGAGAGAAAGAATTTGGGTTCTTAATGAGTATTTCCGCTATTAGTGGAGTTGTTATGGCAGTAATGTTTTCTATCAAAGGACAAATTAAAAATAAAGTAACCTTCACAAATTTATCAGTTATCCTACTAGGCATAAGTATTCTATTTGTGGGATTAGCTTTTATACTTCCAGGAAGGTTAGTATGGGTTTTTATTGGAATGTCCTTAATAGGTGCAGTTAATGTTGGTTTTAATATCCCATTTTCAAGTCTTTTACAAACGATTGTAAAAAATGAGCATTTAGGGAAGATTAGTGGAATAATAAACACAACCCTCACAGCTATGTCTCTTGTTGCTTCAGTTATTGCTGCTATATTTGTAAAATATGTTACAATTGGCTATTTATTTTCAGGTATTAGTCTCTTTATTATTTTAGTAGGTTTATTAGGATTGGTCAGAATTAAAAGATTGAAACTAGAAGAAGAAGCACAAAGAAGAGAAGAAGAAGCCAAGCAACAAGATGTAGCTACTACAAGAAATGTTCAAGAAGAACAAGATGAAATTATTTTAGATCATCCTATTGTAGTTGAAGCAATTACTGAAAAAGAGCTACCAGTAACTATGGGGAATCCTACTATAGACTAAATTTATAACATTTCCCAAATTTTATCTATTTTTTCTTTTAATATTTTTAATATCTCTGTCATTTCCTCTTCTGTAGCTAATCCTACCTCAATAGCTATTTTCATAATGGAAGCATGAGCGACAACTGTTTGACCATCTTGTCTATACACTACGAAAGAGCAAGGAAAAAGAGTGCCAATTTCTATGTTAATATCTAATGCTTGTTTCGCAACTTCAGGATTACAAGCAAGAATTAGCATATATTCTTCATAATCAGTAATACCCAGTTTTTCTTTGAGTGATTTTCCAAGGTTTTTTGACATTAAAACCATGAAGTCGTTATTGTTACAAGCTTCTTCTATGATAGTGGTAGCTTGTTCAACTGTATAATTCACCATTTTTTTTCGAATTTCTAGCATGAAAAATAGAGAGAAAAAAAGAATAAAAAGTTATTTTTTGAACAATTTACTTCTTCTTCATTTTTTTAGGTAATTCCCGTTCATAAATTTGCTCTAAAACAGTAGAACTAGCAGAATCAGTAATTTTACTCTGGTCATCCATAACTATGTATTTTTCTGACCCATGCACAATACCAAATTCCTTTGTTTCTATTCCTTTAAAATTG
>CAZEQQ010000019.1:0-2158 GCA_964514425.1 uncultured archaeon | reverse complement strand
TCAAACTTTGATTGTTCAGTAGTTTCTATTCCTTTGAAACTGTCAAACTTTGATTGTTCAGTAGTTTCTATTCCTTTGAAACTGTCAAACTTTGATTTACCCACATCAAAAACTGTAGTCTCAATAGAAACATGGCTAGATTGTGTAAATCCAGTTATTTCATCTTTTTCACCACCAATCCCTACATCAGCAAAGGTTATACCAATAGGTTCATCAGGCTCTTCACTTTTTGATATTCTATTCTTTTTAAGCGCTGTAATTGGAGGAGAATCATCAGATATGTCATAACTAGTAGGTAACTTTTCTGCTATAAGTTTTATTACATTCCTTTGTTCATTCTTTTTTGATTTCCAATGAATTGTCATAGAAGGTAGATCGTAACTGTAATTTTTATCACTTGAACAGTAGTTATCTAACCATTCTGTACTATATTGTTTTGCATCTTCTAATGTAACTTTGTTAAGATAATCAGTTAAACCAAGTTCATAAATCATCTCAACTACCTTTCTTTCATTATCTGAGAGAAAACTAAGCAAAGAAAAAATAAACACAATAATTCCTACAGGAAGTAAACCAGTCCATAGAGTAGGATAAACTATACCTACTATGGTCATTCCTAATCCAACAAATGTTCCCAGCCATTTAAGTAAAATCAACCATAATGGTTCTTTTTTATATGCTTTTCCATCAAAAAGTGCGTGATAAATCCAAGCTTTAATACTTTTAGGGTCAATATATGCTTTTGATGAAAGGCCTAGAAAGTTATTCCTATAAATATGCTGTTTAGTTTCAATTTCATTGATAATCATAAATTCTGAATACGCATGATAATAATCTTCAAGTGATGACGATTTCTTATTTTTTGGGATGAGGATCTGGAAAAAGTTCTTTCCTTCTTTTGTGAATTCTGTAAATTTAATATCTCTAAATAAAACTTCATTAGGGTTAATTTCTATTTTTTCAACACTATTTAAATGATCTGTTCTTTCTAGGGCATTAAACCATCCTGCAACTCTATAACTAACTTCAAGTTTTTTAACAGAAGAAGAAGAATTCAGTAGGAAAACACGAACAATCCCTCTTTTATCTCCAGGAAAAACGTCTATGATAGGGTATAATCCAATTCTAATCTCATCATCATTTTTCCATTCTATTTGCTCCTTTAATGCATCATGAATCTCTTCATAGGATTTGAATGAGGAAATGTAATTTGATGCAAACAGAGGATGTTCAACAAATTCAGTGCTCATATGTAGTCATTAGATAAATACCATCGTTATATAAAAATATGCTCATTTTATGGTTTGTCTTTCATTTCTTCTTCTTCCATGAATATTGCAATATTGTCAGTTTTACTTAACTTCTTTTTAATCATAAAATAAGAAACAAAGAAGATTGCTAATATTCCAATACCTAGAATCAATATAAAGATATCATTATTGTTACTAGTAAAAAATTCATCAGAATAATTGTCAAAATCACGATTTATTGCATATTCTAGTTTTATTTTAATTGTTTCATATGAAGCTTCTTCTTGTATTTTAGCTACTATATACCCTTCTATGTCATAAATGATTATTGAAGGTACAAATCGGATTTTAAACTGTTGAACAGAATCACTTGAAGCAATACCGTGTATCCAATCATGAGAAATATTATGATAATCACGATATCCTTGAACTGTTTCTAGTGTTGCTTGATTTTCATTTCCGTGAAGAGCAAAAATAAGAATGTTAAAATCTTGATCAATCTGTTTTAAAGCATTCAATTGTGTTACACAATAAGGGCAATTAGGAAGGTAAAAATAGACTAATCTGACATTATTTGTATAATTTTTAACATTATCTTGCTCATTTTCTAGATTTGTAAAACTTAGTTCTGCATGATTAGAGAAAACATGTAATAATTGTGTACTGCTAATAAGAGATAAGAAAAATACAAAAATAATTAGATTTCTTTTTATCACTTTTTCACCATTATTCTTTAGTTAATTTTGATATCGTTGAGTAATTTATAATTGTTTTATTTGGTTCAATTTCCAAATCATTACAAACAATAGAGTGATCTATTACACACTTTTCTCCTACAGAAACATTTGACCATAAGACACTCTGACTTATTGTTGACCCTTCATCAACTACACAATTATCATCAATAA
>CAZEQQ010000018.1:0-15391 GCA_964514425.1 uncultured archaeon | reverse complement strand
TCTCAAATACTGTATCCTTGATAATCCAAGCAATATTTAGTTTTGAATTATCAAGAATCGGTAAATTAGGAACCTCTCTATATATTTGATGAATAACATCCCCTCCAGATAAACCATAATCTAACATTAATTGTTGTAATAGAGACCTAGATTTATCAAAAACGCCATCTAAAGCACATTTCAATAATTCATGAATTTTTTCAGGATCGGCGTAACCAATTGTTTCTAATACGGTTTTTTCCTCTATAGTCTTTCCAGAAGCAGCTGTAGCTTGTAGTATATTAAGAGCTTTTCTTAAATCGCCTTCAGAAAGGTAAATAACAGCATTAAGTCCAGCTTCTGAAAAAGATAAAGATTCCTTTTTACAAATTGAACTAAGATGAGATATTAAATTAGTTTCTAGTAAGGGTTTAAATCGAAATAAAGCACAACGAGATTGAATTGGTTCAATAATTTTACTGGAGTAGTTGCATAGAAGTGCAAACCGACTTGTTCTTACATATCGCTCCATAGTCCTTCTAAGAGCATGTTGAGCTGCAGAGGTTAAACTATCAGCTTCATCCAAACAAATAATTTTAAAAGGTGCACCCCCATATGGCGCAGTTCTTGCAAATTCTTTTATAGTTGTTCTAACAGTATCAATGCCTCTATCATCTGAAGCGTTTAACTCCAAAAGATTGTGTCTAACAATTTGCCGACCGAATAAATCATTAGCTAAAGCTAAAATAGCAGTTGTTTTTCCAGTACCAGGAGGACCTGCAAATAATAAATGGGGTAAATTCTTTCGAGATACAAAGCCTCTTAAACGACTAATAATATCATTGTGACCCATAAGTTCATCAAGAGATTTTGGTCGATATTTCTCTGTCCACATTACATCGTAATTCGAAGTCATTTTCTTATTCAAACTCTTAAGATTTTAGTATTTAAAAGTTTTAGTTAACAAGTAATTATGTTCAATGTAGCTCATAATAACATAGGGGTTAAAATAGGTAAATGTAATATTTCTATTAATGGTAAGTTGTGTTGAAGTTGATGCTGAAAAAGAAATGTTAACAGAACTAGTTTCTGAGTATTCAAATGGTCAATTTTTAACAAAAATTTATAGTGTTAACAATGGTTCAATGTTATATGTAATAGAACCAATATTTGATTTTGAGGAAAATCCAGTTCTTTTTGCAGAGTTAACAAAAGTTGTTTATGATAATAAAGAAAAGATAGGAAAAGAGATATTAAAATTTGATGAACTTCTATCAACAATAAAGAACTTATGTCTATGGGAGTTACTAAAAAGAGATATAGTTTCAAAAACCAATGAAATAGCAGAGTTATTTGCTTTGAAGTTAATAAAATTAACTAAATTGTTTTCAATTTTTACGGATAATGCGGTAAATGAAATTTATATGGACTATAAAGGAGCTCCTATTTACTTAGATCACGAGGCATATGGAAGGTGTAATACTGAAATTATATTAGAGGAAGAAGAATTAGATGCATTTATAACAAGGTTGAAGCTTGAGCACCCAATTCAAATAAATTATAACTCACCATCATGTAAAATAGATTTTCATACAGAAAGGTTTAATTTAAGAGTCTCAATAGATTTTCCACCCTTATCACCTAATGGTCCAACATTTAATATAAGACGATTTAAAGATCAACCTTACACAATAGAAGATCTAATTAAACTGGAATCATTTCCTAGACCGATAGGAAATTACCTTATAAACGCAGTTAAAAATAGGAAAAATATTACTATTGTTGGAGAGCCCAATTCAGGGAAAACAACACTAGCTAATGCAATTGATCTTCATACACCAAAGTATTGGAGAAAGATTACAATTGAAGATGCGATAGAATCTATAGATCAAAAAGAGATGGGGTATAAACAACTATATATCCAAGTTGATTCTTTTGAATCAAATCAAAGTGCACATACAAAAACATCTGAAATATTAAAATTGCTACATAGGTCACCTGATTGGATATTTTTAGGAGAGATACAGTCAAAAGAACATTCACAAGCAATGTTTGAAGCACTTAACGCAGGATTAAAAGGCATTCAAACTACGCATTCAAACTCAGTAAATAAGATTTTTAGACGCTGGAAGAATTTACACGCGATAGCACCGGATAATTTTCTTTCCTTAGAAGTAATAATAATAATGACCAAAAAAGTAGATGAGAGGGGGATAAAACGCGTTATAGGAAAAATATATGAAGTAGAAAAATCAAAAAGTAAAGCTAATGCTAAATTATTACAATTGACTAAAATTTATGATGAGAGATGGAAAGAAAAAAAAGTATTGTCGGCTCTAAATGAAACTATAAGCAAAAAAAGTCTAGAGAATAATGATAGAAAGTGAAAAAAAGGGGTAGATTCCATATTAACAAGAGATTAAAAACATTAGATAAAATATATAGTATTATTCCAATAGAAATATTGGAAAAGAGGGCATTAGGAAAAATAACGCCTAATACACAGTTATTCGTAAAAGGAGAGGATATTAAACAATTAGTAAAGACAGGTAATGTTTCAGTTATGATTCTAATTGGTTTTGGGGCGATATTATATTCAACAACAAGTTTAAACTTCTTTTTTATAATTTTGATAAGTTTCATTACTTCCTTGTTATTCTTATATATTTTTTCTGATTTCATTAGAACAAAGATAAACGAGAGGCATCAAGAATTTGATGAAACGGCATTTCTAATACTAAATTCACTAGCCATTAATATGGTAATAACTAAATCATTTCCTCACTCAGTTAATCTTCTAGCAAGCACTAATTGTCATAGTGAGTTTTATAGAAATTTTTTCACAGATATTCTAATGGATTTGAATTTAGGAAAGAAAGAAGGAGAGATTATTACAAGATCAAGTGAGGTTTTTCTAAGTAAAAAAAATCAACAATATTTTGAATCAATTTTGATGGAAGAATTTATTGTTGATTCGGATCCAGATTTTTTGATAAGAATCAAAAAGATGATTTCTATAACCGAAGATAATATTGCTATATTTATCGCAGTTTCTTGTATACTACCACTGATATTAACTTTGATATTCTCAATAACTGTTTCAATGAATTCCATGTATTTACTTCTGTTCCCTGTATTTTACGCAGTTTATGGTTCTTATCTTTTAAAATTTATACAAAATAAATCAAGTGAATAATATGTACAAAATAAAGGTTTCAGAAGATAAATTTCTAGAAGAAATAGTTAGTGAATTAGAAAAAGGAGAGAATATAGAGAGATCTTTATTTAATATCAAATATATACCAGAAGAACTCAAATTAAAAATGCAGATTGGTACAACATTTAAAGAAATTCTTCAAGAATTAGAGTTTGAAACATTTATTATACAGAATTTACTGAATTCCCTAATAACAAGTAATTCAAAAGATTCAAGGGAAAAGATTAAAATTACAATAAAACTAATAAAAAAAAGAGATGAAGTTATCAAAGAAAAAAAATCTTTTCTTCAAACACATAGAAGAAGAATTGGACTCATTAGAATCATTACATTAGTTATAATTGGAGTATTTTCAGGGTTCTACCCACTTTACTCTAATCTTTATGGAGTTTTATTAGATACAACGAGAAGTAATTCAGGGGAATTCCTAAATATTGGAATGATATCATTTTTCTTCATAAATATTCTGAATAATTACTTTTTACTTAAAATGGCTGATGAAAAAAGGTTAAAATACAAACTTGCAATAGTTGGAATCCTTCATATCATTATAGTGAAAATAGTTTTTGATTTGTTCACAAAACTAATTTGATTACTCATAAATGGAAAAAATATTTTTTACAACTTTAGTAAATTCAATTTCCTTTTTCAATGACAATAATCTTAATTCTAGCCAATCTATTATTTTATTTACTTCATTAATGTCATCATTCCATGAAATGTCTCTAAAATTTTGTTCTATCAATAAGAGAAATTGAGGATTTGCGGGTTGAATTCTTAAATCGACTTTGGGAGATTCAGGTTTTAATAGAAGAGAGATGTTTTTTAACTCTTCACTTAAATTTGAGTAATTAATTATATACGAGACAATTCTTCTTATTTGTTCCCAAATAAATGATTGACCTTTAAACTCCAAAATAATCACATCATCAATACACCGAGGAGTTAATGAGATAATTTCGCGTATAGTGTTCCTTCTATCAAATTTACAAAAAGATTTAAAATCGTGGATACCTTCAAATGCTTTGCATATTTTTTTTAGAGAGTACAAAGAGAGATTCATTTGTTGCACAAGTTCAGAAGGGAGAATGTACCAATATTTTTTCCATAAAACTTGTTTGACAGAGATGTTTCTATCAACTTCAACATACGACCATAATCTAATATAGTCTGTTTTATTCAATTCAGAGTTTAGCAAGGGGAGTATTAATGTTTTGTCAGTCTCAAATGAAAAAATATTAGCTAATGCGCTTACACCCTTATCTGTACGACTTGCGCTTCTAAAGTTTGAAGAGCGGGGAGAAACGATATACCTTAATTTTATGAGTATGTCAATTATACACTGCTCAACAGTTTTTAGATTAGGTTGGCGTTGGTAACCACTATAATAACGTCCATCATAAAATGCTTTTACAAAATACTTCATAAATATCAACTTTAACAAACATAGGTCGGTAAGAAAGAAAAGTTAAAAAACCTTTTATTCATATTCTAAAGTAAGCCTTGATGGTGTAGCTCGGCCAATCATTGTGGACTCTCAAGCAATTTAGAAATGCGCTAGTACGGAGTCCTCCATAGACTCGGGTTCGAATAGAAGTGGGATGAGCTCCCATTTTTTGAAAGTCCCGATCAAGGCACCATTTTACCAATTTGTAGTTTTTAATAGCTCATAGGTAGTTTTATCATTTGTAGGTTCAACTTTTTTTGCATGAATTTCTAAGAGATTTAAGAAATCATTTCTTTTTTTTGCCACAAAACCTGTGATATAAAAATCATAATTGAGAAAGTTCTTTTGATGTAGAGACATAAAAGGAGCCAAATCTGAACTCTGTTCTTCAATCATTGCATTTATTTCGTCTACTGTTAAATTCAAAATAGATTCAGCTACCTTGTTAGTACAAACTACATTAACAGACCCCGTTCCATCATTAACAATGAACGAAAATAGAAGAAGCGAGTCATATTTATCTATGTTTCCATGCTCTGTACAGTGATAAAAACCAGATTCTTCATTCAATTTCTTACGGCATGTTGGACAGATATGAAAAAGCATATTTCTTTCGTTTAAATCGACTATGGTTCCACAGATGAAAGCATCACAACCTTCTTTTAAATCAGCAATATCGGTAACCTTAATTTTCGAATTTTTGTCTTCTACCACATTATTCCCAGTAACGAAAGTAACATCAAGCATAGAAGAGGAATTACCTTTTTTTATGATGGTTTTTCCTGTAATGGTTAATTCGAGCCCATAAGTTTTATCAGCATTTACACGCACATCAATTAACTCAATATAGTCGCCATAAGTTATTTCCTTTATCTTTTGAATGTGTTCACGCCAACAAATAACCTTTGCTTCAATTTCGTTATTTTTTAATTTAAATGTCTGTAAATCGAGACTATCACCCTTTTTGGTTTTAATAGTTTTAACAGGTTCAATATAAGTTACAAAACCCCTTGCATTTATTTCCTCATCGTTTTCGGATACTTTATCAAAATCGATAAAACTTACATTAAAGTCCTCAATATTTACATTTTCTAAAATTTGAATGTCAGTTTGATTGTTACAATGAATTTCGAAATTGCCATATTTACTTTCTTTTGTAAAGCCATTTAAAATCTTAATTACTTTATGGGAATCGTTTAGAGTTAGTCTATCGGCGGCATTATCCCATAAAACAACACGAATAGTTGAATCACTTGAATCAGATATTATGATGGATCTTACTTTACCTTTAGTATTGTCAGATCTAGTAAATTCACGAGAATCTTGAATAGTTTGAATCAGTCCTTCAACTTGCACTACCTTACCATTTTCTTGGATATCTTGTATTAGAATCTTTTTCCCTTCTTTAGGAGTTTTTCTTAGAACACTATCACTTTTTTTAACGTTGATGTCATCATGATTTTTTAGAAAACGAACAGTAGTAAAATTTGTAGAATGCAATTCTAAAACATCAAAATTCTTTTTAGCATTTAAACCTATAATTTCTATAATATCACTTACATTTAAGTTTTTGATTTCATCTATTGTGTCATTCCAAAAATTAACTGAAATTTCACCAGTCTCATCACCCACGATAATGCTCTTTTTATGACCTTTTGTGCCATCGGAGCGTTGAAACTCTAATATATTAGAATCAATCGAGGATGTTTTTACTTTAATAGAAATATCGGTATCAGTTTCTTCAATTGAAGATACTGATTTTACACTGGTGTGAATTTTAGGGACGTCTTTTTCTAGAATACCTTCAGGATTAACTTGTAAAAGAGAATTCGACCCAACATGTAACTCAATTTTGTTATCTCGTCCTAAGCGAGTATAGCCGTTGATAATTCTTAATACATCTCCAACTTTACAATTGTAATTGCCTAAATCAGTAACTTTTGGTCCCCAAACTAAAATTCGTAAATTTTCAACACTATCACTAATTAAGATAGTTTGAAGCACGCCTTCTTGTCCATCCTTTCTTTTAAAGGAACGAACGTTGTAAAGTCTTAATATTCGACCAATAACCGTAACATTAGATAGATCAGGTGTCAATTTAGAGAATTCTACAGATTGTGGTATGTTAGAAATTTGTGAGCTCATATTAATGTTAAAATCTTTTGCTATAATTAAAGCAGCAGCAAGTTCAGTGATTAATTGATCATACTCATGTATCTTTTCTTCAATCAAATCACAAATTTTAGACTTTGGATAGCCAGTTTCATCCATTATTCTTTCAATTACATCATTTAGAGAATAATTGTTTGACATATAGTTACACCTCATTTAGTTGGTTTAAGTTTTGTGTTATGTCAGTGATTGAATGAGATAGTTTTTTTCTATTCATTAGTATATAAATATCAGCTTTGTTTTCAAGAGTATTGTAGATAGGATTAAGATCTTGTTTAAATATGTTACAAAAAGAAATCCACATACCATTACTAGAGGAGGTATTCTCAGCATAATAGCTCTCTATATAAGGTACTTTATTATATAAATATTTGAGTTCACTTTTCGAAATAATGGTCAAATTCAACAAGTTTTCGTCAGCAATAACGAGTTTAGGCTTAATAATGCTTTTTTCCGTTAAACGAGACTTTAATCTAATCAAAGTTCTTAAAGATACCTTATGATTATGTGCAATATCGGTCAGATTTGGTTTTCTGTAGTCTTTGTTGCAATTATCTAGTAAATCCAATATGTATGGGCGAAGAATAAAGGAATTAGGAGAAGGGGGAGACACACATAGAGATACAGCAGATTTAGAGGTTAAAGAGGGATTGAATAAAGATTTACAATCTTTATAGTATATACTTTCCAAAAAAAGCTTTGAGTTTGAAATAGATTTCTTTTCTTTTACATAGAATAATTTAGGATTAACAGTTTTTGAGAAACTAATACCATGTGATAAGGAGAAAGAGGGAAATAGAGTATAAGTTATATTGCGAAATGGAGAAAAAGATTCATTTAGGTCATAACTTGAAAACGAAAAGTATTCATGAAATCCAAAGTAGGAATAGTCAATTAAACAGCCCAAGTAAATTTTTACTGTTTTCAGATTTTGAACAATGAGAGTCACCTTTTTTTCAGATATATTAAGATCTTGTGCAATCATTGAATAGGTTAAATCAGGATTTTTCTCTAAGCACGATATCACAAATTTTTCGATTGTATTAAAACCCACAACTTGAGATTTTCTAGAAGTATAAGATTTAAAATAGGATATTATCTCATTCAATTTCATGTTTTTTGAATATAAAAAATCGTGAAAGAATTTTATCTCAACCCAAAAATTAGCTCTATTTACAAATTGCCAAAAAGGGGAATTGTGAAATGTTTCTTCTATAAAGAAAAAATTTGAAAATGCTCCAACTAATTTCTCTTTCATTAATGAAGAAAATTTAGGAAAACTATCTCGAAAAAGGCTTATAGTGCGCTGTTGAGAATGTTTTTGTAAACCTAATCTAAAATTATTAGGTTCAATGCTACCCATCAAAAGAGCGTTTAAAAACTCTGATGTGGAGCATTTTTGACTAGGATAATTAAGGGTATCACTATTATTTTTAGTGTCATTTTTAAAATTCATCAAAATATTAGTAACTTCAATATATTTATACCCCAAAAAAATCACTCGAAAAAGGAAATATCAAAGAATTTGTGCTTTCAAGAGAGGTTTAATTTTACTATGATGAAAATTTGAAGGGATATATCAGAAAAAAACAATTATGGAAAACCTTTTTTATTATCATAATGGGGTCGGTACAGTAACATCCTATATTAGGTGCCTTGTATGGATATTGAACTTATTGAACTATTTCCAAATTCTATTCGCTTTATACTAACAAATTCGTCATTATCATTCGCTAATGCAATACGTCGAATTCTTTTAGCAGATGTTCCGAGTCTTGTAATTGAAGATGTATATGTTCTGAAAAATAATTCTCCTCTATTTGATGAATTTATTGCGCATAGATTAGGTTTGATACCTCTAAAGTATGATGAAAGCTTGTTAAAGTTAAACTTTAGAGATAATTGTGAATGTCAAGGCATTGGATGTAATTTGTGTACAGTAACACTAACGTTAGCGAAAGAAACAGATAATCAAAACACTATCATGGTATATAGTGGAGATTTAGTTTCATCACATCCAGGAATAGAACCAGTTAGTGATAAGATACCAATTGTTAAATTAGGTCAAGAACAAGCTTTAGAGCTAGAATGTATGGCACAGCTAGGAACAGGAAAAGAACATGCAAAATGGCAACCTGTTTCTGCATTAGGGTATCAAAATTTCCCTATTCCTTCAATCGATATAAAGAAGTGTGACAATTGTGAAAATTGCATAGATGCATGTTATCGTGGAGTATTTCAAAAAATAAGTGGGGAAGTTAAGCCTAGTGACCCTTTGAATTGCAATCTCTGTAATTATTGCTTACAAAGTTGTGAGAAAGGAGCTATCTCAATAACTAGCGAACCTAAAAAAATTATTATATCATTTGAGATAAACGGAGGTTTTTCACCAGCAACAACACTTATCCAAGCTAGTGAAATACTTTTAGCTAAAACCGACGAATTCAAAAACAGTTTAGAAAGAATGATAATAGAAAAAGAAGAAAAAGAGAAAAAGAGAGATTAAAATGCCTAAAAAAACTGGTACTACTAATCCAAATATAACAAATTTGATAAATCAATTAAAGAAAAAATCTTCAGAGACTAATACAGCATTATGGAAAACTATTGCAGAGAAATTAGAAAAGTCTAGAAGATCACGAATTTCAGTAAACATAAGCAAAATTAACCGTAACTCGTCTAGTGATGAAATTATTGTGGTTCCTGGTAAAGTCTTAAGCATTGGAAAACTTGAACAGAGTGTAACTATTGCAGCCTTAGACTTTTCAGAAAAAGCAAAAATAAAGGTAAAAGAAGCTAAAGGAGTTGCGCTTAGTTTAGAAGAACTACTAGAACAAAATCCAACTGTTAGTAAAATAAGAATAATAGTGTAGAGGAGTTAAAATGCAAAACAACAAAGCACCAAAGGAAATTAGCCAAAACAGACAAAGAATCATTATTGAGGGTAAGGATGCAATTTTGGGCAGATTAGGCACAGAAGTGGCAAAATACTTGATGAACGGTTATATTGTTAACATCATTAACTGTGAGAAAGTGGTTATATCAGGTAAGAAATTCTCTATTCTCAAAGAATATAGAGAAATGCAACATAAACGTACTCTATCAAATCCAAAACGTGGTCCATTTCATCCAAAACGCCCAGACAGATTAGTAAGAAAAACAATTCGTGGAATGTTGCCTATGGAAAAGAGTAGTGGGCGTAACGCATTTCATAGGTTAAAGACATACATTAGTATACCAGATGAGATATCAAATGAGACCGCAATTAAACCAAAATTTGCAGATTCAAGTAAGTTGAGCTGTAAAAAAGTAACCATAGGAGAATTATGTGAAGAATTTGGTTGGCAGAATGTAGGTGGAAAAAATGAGTAAAGTTATAGTTGCCTCAGGTAAAAGAAAAACAGCAATAGCTAGAGTGACACTCAAAGAGGGTAAGGGTAGAGTAAGGATTAATGGAGTTCCTCTAGAAGTGCTTCCAAATGAATTAAGTAGAGCAAAGATACTTGAAGTATTTTTGTTATCAGGTGAAGAGAAAAGAAAGAAGATTGATGTAAAAGTTAATGTAAAAGGAGGAGGGTATATGGGTCAAGCAGAGGCGATAAGGACAGCTGTTGCTAGAGGATTGGTCGAATTCTTTGAAGAAGATAAGATGTTAAGAGAGAAATACATTGAATATGATAAAACAATAATCTCTGGGGATCCAAGAAGGACTGAACCAAAACACTTCGGCGGACCTAGTTCTCGGTCTAGATTTCAAAAATCTTACCGATAACCTTTTTTTAGTGCAAATGATTGAGATAGATTGTTCAATGGGAGAAGGAGGAGGAGCGATTATAAGAGCTGCTACGGCCTTAGCTACATTAACAGAAAGAACAATTACACTAAAGAATATAAGAAAAAAGCGCCCCAATCCAGGATTACAGGCACAACATATAGAATCTTTGAAAGCATTGCAACAATTAACAGGTGTTAAGATTGAAGGATTAAAGTTAGGAAACTCTATGATAAGAATGACAAAACCAACAATTAGGGGAACAGAGTGTCAAGTAAAGATTGCTACAGCGGGTAATATCCCACTATTGATCCAAGCTATAATGTATTACAGTTTAGGGAGATCCGAAAAGATAAAATTAATTGTCGAAGGAGGCGCAACTCACTCAAAATGGGCACCAACTATTGAATTTATAGACTTGGTAACACATAAAATAATTGAAAAAATGGGAGGAAAAATAGACATAAACGTTAAGAATTATGGTTTTTATCCAAAAGGAGGGGCAAAATGTGAGATAGTCTATGCAAAAAAAGCAAAACTCCAAGCAATTGAACTAATAAAGCAAGGGAAATTAAAAGAAACGTTGGCCATTTCTGTTGCTTCGAAAAATTTAAGTGAGAGAAAAGTAGCTGAAAGACAGTTAGAATCATTTAGGAAGGGATATCAAGAAAAAAGTTTAGTCAACCCTATACTTAAATATGTGAATACTTTATCTCCAGGAAGTGCTTTGACAATTGTTAATAAATATGAAAAAGGAGGGATCAAAGGGTTCTCTACTATAGGAGAGAGAGGAATATCAGCAGAAAGTATAGGAAGCATGGCATTAAGCCACTTTGGTAAACTTAATATTGAAACAAGTATTGATAGCTATGCAGCAGATCAATTAATCGTTCCAATAGCATTAGCCAAAGGTAAGTCTTGTATAACAACAGATATAATTTCAAATCACACAAAAACCAATATTGAGGTAGTTAAAAGGATTCTAGATATTCAAATTGAAGTTGAAAGAACAGAAAGTGGTTTTAAAATCATAAAACATCAGTAAAAAACCACATATAAAATTAAGAAAGATAGATTATACACAAATTCCTTTTATCGCAATTACCTTCTTTCTTTGTTTAGCTTAAAAGTAGAAATGAAAAAAATTTGCGGAGTTTATTTACTATTTTGTAATACTAACTTTGATTTAACATGAACCAAATTGAAAGAATTTCTTCGGGTATAGCGGGTTTTGACACGTTAATGCATGGCGGAATTATAAAAAATTCTGTTAGTTCAGTAGTAGGAAGCAGTGGTACAGGTAAGACTACTTTTGCTTTAGCATATATGTATCAAGGCTTACTAGAAGGTGACCACATCTTGTATTTATCTTTTGAGGAAACACCTTCAAAGTTACTCTCTGAAGCACAATCTATCGGAATTAATCTAGAGGAGTTTACAAACACAGGAGAAAATTTAATCCATCTTGTTGAAAGTGAAAGAATCATAGAATTTATGACAGATATACTACCAAACCTTACAAAAAGACTAAAGAGTCAATTTGTAAAACATACACGGATAATTTTGGATCCTTTAACACCTATCTTATGGGAATTTCCTTCAGAGAAAGAGCAAAGAAAAGTTCTCACAAAAACCTATCAATATCTTAGTTCGTTAGGAACAGTACTTCAAACGGTAGAAGAACCTAACGCATTTGGTCAAACAGATATTGGTGCAGGTGAAACAAGAGTACCTATATATCTCTCTGATTCTGTGATACATATCCAAAACTTAGGCTTAGGAGGAAAATATAGTAGAACTTGTAAAATTATAAAATCAAGAAAAACGCCCCATTATGAAGGCATATATCCTCTTGAATTTGTCAATGGTATTGGTATTGCAATTGATACTAGTTCGATTAATAATCAAAACAAAATTTTACAGACAAAAAGAGAAGAAGCATTAATAACAATAAGGAAACTAGCTAAAGATAAGAACCCAAAGAAGCAAATGATCGCAGAAATAGCAACAAATCTTTTGTCAAGAGTAGACAATCAAAACAATGATCATAAATTTGAACTAATTAAAAGCTTAACAGATTTGGAAATGCTACAAGAGGTGAGATAGTGAGTGCTCTAATGGAAATGAGTTCTATTTTGCAGGATATTGTTAATTTAGAGGATGTAAAGGGTGCAATACTTTTTCGAATAGACGGAAGTGTAATAGATTCTGCATATAAAGAACAGTACAATCAAGAAGTTTTATACACTCTACAATGGTGTAAGGGAAATATAGAAAAAATATCAACAGAAATGCAAAAAAGTAGTCTAAAAAAAGTAATATATGAACTAAATTATTTTTCTATTCTTTTCTCTATAGCCAATGAAATAACTATTTTAGCGACAATATTTACAAAACAAGGTAATCTTAGTTTAATCTCTATTGAAGCACAAAGAAAAGTCAATGAAATTTTTAAAATTTTATGAGGTGTGAAAAATTCAGATAAGAACTACCACTGTTGCACATAGATCATTAGATAAAGCAATAGATTTAGCTTTAAAAAATACAGTAGAGGATGTTAATGGAACACCAGATTTCATTTTAGTAGGTATCACCTCAAAATATCAAAAAAAGGACTATAAAAGGGCGATTCATAGAATAAAAGAAAGTTCAGGAATTGAAACAATAATCGGAGGGACATTTCCAACTGTAGTTACAAATAATGAGTTACCGACAACGCAAGGGTGTTCTATATTTGTAATTAAATGCAAAGATATTAAATTTGAAAAGCCTTTTTCTTGTTCCAATATAAGAGTTAATCAAAAAAAGGGAATAGAAGAAATAGCAAAAAAATATCGGAAAAATAAAAGAAGATCAAAATTAGCTCTTACATTAGTAGCAGGAACAACTTTACAAGCAAATGCAATTGAACAACTTAAAGTCTTAGACTTAAAAATGGCAAAAGAAATGAAAAAAATGTTCAACTTTCTTGGAGGTTTAATGGAAAAAAAATTAGCAAAAGAAGGTTATGGAACAGTAGGTTACATTGATACGCTCGTTGAAGATTTAGCAAAGAAAAATATTTCAAATTTAATTGGCGGAGCAACTTTTGACATAGATTTAGAATCAAGTTATCAGTTCTGTGGAGACAAAATTACTGTAAATGGGTTGACAGGAACACTGTTATCATCGGATAAAATCCATTTTGGACATAGTTGGACTTTCGATAAATCTATAGGAAGCGAGAGTTACACTGTGTCTGATTATCTTCAATCGGGTTATATTCAAACAATTCACGGTAAATTAGCAAATGAGGAGTTATTAAATGTTATTAATATTCCTAGAGAACTATATAACCAATCCTTCGAAAGCTTTTCATATGCCAATCCACTATACCTTTCGGGATTGAAAAGTGATGATAATGAATACTTTCCATTTTTAACTTTATGTCATCCAACATTAAAAGGAGTTGTAACAACATTTCCTAAAAGTAAAGCAAAGGGCAAAGAGTTTAGAGCGGAAATATTCAAACAATCAGGAATCGGTGTTGCACGTTCTGCAGGATTATGCACACAAGAAGCTTTAGTGGACATAGAAAAACCACATTTTGGCATATTTATAAATTGTGCAAATAGATTGCTAATTGCAGGAGACAAGATTGTTGCGGAAAACAAAAAGATTGAAAGTGTGTTAGGTGAGGATATCCCCTTTATAACATTATATTCGGGTGCAGAGTTTTCTGCGATTAATAAAAAACCGATCTATACAAATGCAGCTATCCATTGTATTGTAGCGGGAGAGAAGAAGGAAGATTCAAGATATAAAAAATTTGAGGTGAATAAAAGAGATGACATTAATTGATACTATTCAAAATACAGAAAGAACTATTAAAATAGCGATATTGGGTGTTGGTTCAGTAGGAAAGACAACGATATCTAGAAGTTATACTCAAGACCCAACTTATTTAAAAGAGGTTGTGATGACAAAAGGAGTAGATATAGCTACTAAAAAAATAACCCTTAATAATAATAAATATATTGTTCAAATTTGGGATTTTGCAGGACAAAAACAATTCAGATTTATGATAGATTTTTTCTTGAAAGGTGTAAAAGGCATAATTTATGTTTACGATACTACAGATATTGAAACTTTGTTTTATCTTGATGAGTTTTTAGAGGTTACTAGAGATTTTTTTGGTAAAAGTGGATATGAAAATATTCCTGAGATATTAGTAGGAAACAAAATCGATAGTGACGAAACTGAAACAGAAATAGAGGATATCTATAGTTTTATGGAAAGAAATAATATCAAAAAACACTATTTTGTAAGTGGTATCATGGGAGAAAATGTTTCAGAGCCATTTACAGATATAATTAATGAAATAGTAAAGGATTGCAATAATAGTAAGTCAGACTATTATATTACACAAAATCAGTATCTAAGCAAAATAATAAATGGGTGAATGTAAGCATGGATAAAGAGTATCAATCAAAGTATTATTTTTGCGAGCATTGTCAAAAAAATTTGGAATTTAAGTTAGATCCAAAACAGTTAGAAAACTTAAAAAATAGCCAATTATTTAATTTTGTATTAATGCATGCATCAGATCATGCTCTTGTTTTGTCAATCGATGGTAATGGGAATATAAGAAGAACCAGAATTGCTGCTTTGAATAGTGTAGAAGGGGAAAATGAAGACATAGGAGATTATAGAAAAATACAAGCAATAACAGAATCTAAAAGCTTAAACGACGCGTTTAATATTTGGATAAAAAAATGAGGGAAAAATAAGAAGGAAATTATCTAGGAGTTACTTCCTTGACAAT
>CAZEQQ010000017.1:7132-15528 GCA_964514425.1 uncultured archaeon | reverse complement strand
TAACTGACCGCTTAAAACGCCTTTCAATGCTAATGTCTCTTCAGCAAAAAACTCAACATCAGAACATTTACCACTAAGTATAATTGTTTCTAAACATAAATGTTCAGATACATGAGCATGCATTGTTGAAACAATAATATTTTCAGTTCTATGTTGCATTTCAATAAGTTTGCTAGAACTATCAAAACTATGATGATTGAAGATATACGTTAAAGTTCCAATGACTTTCTTTGTTTTGTCTTTTCTTAAATTTTCCTTTGAAAGTTTTTCCCTAATAATAAATCTTACAGCCTCTGAACGATTAGGAAAAGAATTCTCTTTAATCCAATAATCAAACTTTTCTAATAATTCAGGTTCAAATGCGACACCTGTCCTAACAACTTTATTTTTCTCTAACCCTTTTTCTATGACCACAAGAATCACCAATTAAGATTTAGTTTTTATATAATATAGCGTTTTTATAGTTTGTTGTTTCTGGAAAGTATTAATTTTTATTATTTATTAAAATGGAAAAGCTGATAGCAATATTTTAGGAATCACATTAATCATCATAGTTAGGAACATTGTTATGGGCATCTACTATTTCAGTTAAGCATATTTTCATTCCTTTTTTGAGCACTAAGGGTTGAACTAAGCGATCAATGAGGTCAGTAAAAGTTTCATCCTCTTTTTTAAGAGTCTTAAGAACATTATAGGCCTCTTCTGAAATAGTAATAGTTTTTCTTTTCTGTGACATAATCTTAGTTAATTATTCTTTACCGATTAATCTTCTTTTTGGTAGTGCTTTTTTTTAAGAATAAAATAATAAAGAAGATAGAAAAATGAAAGAATTTATAAATATTGGAACTTTATTCCACGTATGAATTGTCCTTACTGTGGGTATGATAGCTTTAATGAAGTAAGGGTTTCAACTGAAAGACATTATGAGTGTCGTCGATGTAAATATCAATTTCCAGTTTCTGTTTTGGCAAAAGTATTTGACAAAATCATTTCAATTCCTTTAGCATCACTTATTTATACGCCCATAATTTTTGTTGTAAATTATTATTTTGCAAAAGTATCATATATTAGTGCAATGTTGTCATTTACAGCATACCTCATTTTCACATTAATATTATCAATTTGTGTTATTATGTTTCTTTACTTCACTTCTAATGAAAGCAAAACTACAATATTCATCATCAAAAAAAGTAGAGGGTTTTGGAGAGATATTTTAGCGATTTCTCCACTCCTGAAAATCTGTTTCTTACTCTTTCTTTCATTGTTCTTTGTCCCTCTTCTATGAGTTAAAACGAATAGTGTTGGGATGAGAATAAGAACACCAATTAAGGATAGATTTGGCAATGCTAAACTTTTTCTTCTTCTTTTCTACTAATTCAGGAGATAGGTAACTTTTTGAATATTTGCCAATAATACCGCTGTCATAATCATATCCAAGCAAAATAATGCTCTCAAAATTTAAGTGAGTAAGAAAACACACTGCCCGATCACCATCAGTAAAACCGAAATAATTAGAGATAGAAGGTTTTGGAGTAGTTTGAGTGGTAAAAAAAACGGTAGAGGAAGCACTAAGTAAGTCTATATTGTCGAGAATAGTGTTGATGTTGTCACCATGTACATGTACTAAAAGTATGCTTCCTTCATTGCAAGCTTTCAATTGATCACTAATATTTCCATCTAAATCTGTTACAATAAGATCAGGCAAAACATTTTTTTTTAAAACATAACTAGTTGCACCATCAACGGAAACAATAAAACGTTTCTTTCCATCAAAGAGGAAAGAACTATCTTCATTAATTTTAGAACTAGGGGCAACAACATAAGCGGTTTTATTCTGTTCATATCGGAGTCTAGAAACAACAGGTTGTGATGAAGAAAAAGGTACTATTCGCTCTAGAGCAATAGAATCAGTTAGAGGATCAATAGATAAAAGAGAACAGATAGAAGGATACCAACAGTCTAACCAATTTTCTAGTGTAAATGGAAGGCATTCATATTTTTTTAGGAGAGGATGACTTTCATCATATATCATTGGGATATACCCCCATAAGCATATTTTTGAGATGAGAGATAGAAAGAATTATTGGGGATTGAGATAATTAAAACCATTATTACGAGCATTATAACAGGGGAACAACTCAAATGTAACACCTTGTCCTTCATATTCTAGAACAGAGACCGTTACACGTTCAATGTTCTCACGTTTGAACTCATCACAATCTGTTAGAAGATTAATGAAATAATGACTAAGTTCCTCTACTGTAGTATTTTCTATAGGAAGAAGGAGAACATCACTTTTTGGAAGTTCATATTCAAGATTGAGTCGAGGAATGGTAATAATAAGTTGTTCATCAGGATTTTCAGTGATAAAGATGAATGGGTTATGAATAGGAACGATCATATGATGATCAATACGGTCAATAATAGGTTTGACAACTTTTTTGATAACATGAAAATCAATAACCATGTTGTCTTTTCCTTGAATACCAAAAATATTTACTTGAAGTTTGTAATTATGACCATGAAGGGGTTCAAAGAATTTTTCCCCAATAACAAAATGTGCGCAAGAAAATAAAAAATAATCTTTACTTAAGAATAAATCATAAATCATGGAGAAACAAAAGGGAGGTAATATATAAAATAGCTGTTAGGGAAAAAGAGTTCAATAACTAAAACAAGCAAAAGCTATAGAAAGGAGGGAGAAAAACGAAATAACAAATAACAGACAAAAGTACAAAACAAGAAAGATATCTAATTAAAAAAAAGAAAAGAAAAAAGAAGAGATTATCTTCTTCTTCTTAATATAATAAAGGAGAAGACAGCTGCAATTAAACCAATGAAACCAAACTGGAATGGAGTGGAATCTGGAATAATAATTTCATATCCTGCGGCTTCTAACCATTCAAAAGCTGCTTCTAAATTACGTTCATATTTGATAATGTCGTTGTAATACCAATAGTCTTGAACGGGATAGATAGGACTATCACTGAGGATGTATTCTCCATCATGTAAGACATTGTTCATTTCAACTCTATCAATTGCGTAACTGATAGCTTTTCTAACGGCAGTACCTTTGGTATATTCTTCCTTACCATCTTCGGTTAACCATTGATAGTTGTTGTCACCACCAATGAATTGACGACGCATGTTAATACCGACGAAAGTAAATGAACCAGTTAATCTGGAATGTACTTCGAATTCAGGATCAACTTGCATTCTTTTACGATCTGCTGGGAAGAGAGTAAGACCCATAATGTCTAGGTTTCCTGCTTTGAATTCTGATAAAGCTGATGTTTGGTCATCAATACGACGAACAACAAGTTTTTCGATGTCTAAAGTTTGAACTTGTCCATCAATGGCTCCAATACCGAACCAGTAAGGAGATGCTACTAACTCTGTTTGTGAGGTGGGGATTGCCCAATCGAGCATGTATTTACCGCTTCCAAAAGCCATAGAACTGAATTTTTGCCATTGCTCTGTTGTGGTTGTACCATTCAAACCAATGAATTCAAGATGACCAGTTCTGCTTGTAAGAACATCAGTGCTAGTACCGTTCAAGAAGAACTCAGGAAGGAGGTCCCAGCTGACTCTTAACCAGAAAGGTGCATAAGGTTCTAACTCATCAGTTTCAGGATCTGCATCGATGGTAACTACAAAGTTATAGTCATCTTCAGCGTAAATATCTCTCATCCAATCGAAGTATTCAGCACGAACACTGAAAGGAGCAGACATAACATAGTAAGTGAAGAGGACATCTTTGGTTGTTACTTGTTGGTTTGTACCATCACTTGTTTCACCTTTGATACCTTCCATAAGAGGAGTAACTGCTGGATCAAGAGGAGCACTGCTGGAAGTTCTACCAGTTAAATCAAAACTAGGGTTCCAGTACATGTCATCTCTGATGGTAAATCTGATACGATTATCATCTAACCATTCCCAATCATTGATTAAACCTGTTTTTAAAGGTTCAAAGTCTGGGCTCATTTGCATGACAGGTTCATAAATCATGGCTTGTATGAATGAACTGGTTGCATCTAGAGAGAATACTGGGTTCAATTCTGACCAGATAGCTTCATGGGTAACAAATTCATCTGCAGATTCTTGACCAGTGTGTAAACCATCCCAACTCATGTATGGTAAAGATTCTATTAATCCCCATCTGTTGTCATAACCAACTAAGTTAGACCAGGTTGCTGTATAAGCACGAGGACTGTATAAAGGTACCATTGGAACGATTTTGTCCATCATAAGTTGTTGCCAGTCATAGTAGTGTTGTTGTCTTTCTTCAAGATCCATTATTTTCACACCTTCGATAATCATGTTTTCACTTTCATTACCATAAGGCATCTCTCTGTTCAAACCGAACATGTTCAAACTTGAAGCTTCACGGTATACACCGGAAGGATCGGGATCTCCAGCACCACCAGTTAGACCTACACAACCTAAATCAAAGTTGAATGTTGCTAATAGTGTTCCTAAGAAAACTGACCATTCTTCTACTTTAACGTTTACTTTTATACCGATGTCGGCAAGATATCTAGCAAAGTATAATCCGTAGTCAGGACGTACTCCTCCACCATTTGTTTTAAAGTCCAACGTTGCGATTGGTTCAACAGCATTTGTTTGAACTGTGAACGCTGTACTAAAAATAAAGGTGGATATGACGAATATTGCTAGGAATATTGTTTTTCTATTCATTTTTTATATCACCTTAAAGTTTTATTTTCTATTTGCGCCTAATTATTAAAGCGACAGCTAACCCTAACATTGAGACACTTATAAAGATTGCGAAGTCGAATCCTAGGATTCCAGTTTCTTCAACCACTATTGTGGCGACAACGCTAGCTACATCTAATGTAGGGGGTGGAAATCCGTAGAAACCATATATGTAGTCATCAGCGGTTCCTCCTACTACGAAGAACACTAAGAAGTTTTTACCTACGTTTAATTTAGCTGTTCCTGAAGCACCTTCAATTACGTTTCCATCATTCAAGAACCATCCAATTGTATGTGGTCCCATTGTGTCTAAACCATCATATTGCATCCAGCCCCAAGCCATTGGTGATACACCAAATTCATTATCACTAGCGTTGTATACTACCTTTACCTCTAGTGGATCATCACCTTTTACTACTTGGTCCAATGCAGCATAGTCATCGTCATTAATATCAATCATAGGACGAGCATTAGCAAAGTCATAGTCATAATATCTACTGGGCAAGTCTTCAGCGTCTACGGTAGTTGCAGAGAAGCTTACTTCTTTTTTAGATTCTTCAGTTTCAACCTTTTCATCTATGTAGAAGTTTATTTGATCTTTTACAACATCCCATGTGAATGTTTCTCCATCTTCTGATGAGATCATTTCAGCTCCTATGACAGTTAAAACGTGCCATCCGGGTTCTAAGTCCATTATGATCCTTTGTTTTGTGTTGGCTACTGGGTAACCTGGATCAAAGTTTGACAATCCAAGACTATATTCGTCAAGGTATACGTTCCATACACCAAAAACACGAGTTACATCATATTTTTCTGTAGTTTCATTATATGAATAGTACCATTCTTCAACTGGCATACCATCAGCGTATGGTCCACCATATACTAATGAAGAATAGGCTATGTCAAAGCTGAAACCAAAGTAAATAGTTTCACTCTTGTTTGTGAATACTTGGTTATCATCTATCAATGTTCTATTGAATTCCACGTAAGCATATCCCATGTCAACAGAATAATGTTCAATATCAAATTCTACTGTTATAGGACTGCTTTTGTTATCACCAGTTGCTTGTGTGATAAACATTGCAGAAACAAGGAACAATGCTATAAATAACATTCCTTTTTTATTCATTTTATTTTTCACCTACGTACACCCTAAAAAAGGGGTAAGTGATTCTTCTATTTCCTTTTCATATAAAAACCTTATGCTTACCAGATTGCTTACCATAGTTTTCATTTTAGAGGTTCATTTCTCTGTTTATTGTTTTTACTTTTTTCCCACTTTATTATTCCTTTTTTATGTCATTGCTTTTTCTTTATTTTTTCTTTATTTTCTCTTTATTTCCTTTCCATTTCGCAAACTTTTTAGGTTATCAATTCTTATATTATCATAGACTATACTAAGGAGATTTTCTATGTCTTTAGAACCTAAAAGAGCTTACAAAGTTGTTTTGATTGGCGATCCTGAGGTGGGTAAAACTTCTATTCGCCGTAAGTATATGGGTAAGGGATTTCGTAGCGAATATCTTCGTACAATTGGTGCAGATTTTGCTGCTCGAAAGGTTGATGTTGAGGGTGAAACTGTTCTTCTTACCATTTGGGATCTCGCAGGTCAGTCCATTTTCCAGGGGATGCGTTCTTCCTTTTATCAAGGTTGTAAATGTGCTTTGGTGGTTTTTGACATCACTAATGCTAAAACCCTAACTAATGCAGTCAAATGGGCCGAGGAAGCAGCTTTATTTGCTAAAAATGCGGTTCAAGACATTTATTTGATTGGTAACAAAATCGATCTTCTTCAGAAACGCGAGGTTAGTGTTGGAGATATTCAGTCTACTGCCAAACACGTTCATGAACTTACTGGTCTTCCTGTTAAGATTTATGAGACTTCTGCTTTAACGGGTGAAAATATTCAAGAACTTTTCATAGCTTTGAGTAAACGCTTAATTTTAGGGCATGTTGATGAAGATATTTCTGATTTTGAAAAAACTCCTTCTAAATTGTCTTCTTCTCTTGAACCTCTGAAATCTAATGATCAAGTTGATGAAGGTTCTTTTGTTAAAGAAGGTAGAAAGGAAATTGAAGATAGCATTTTTTCTCTTGTTGAAGAGATTACAGTTACTAATGATAAGATGCAAGAACTTCTTCGTGTTTTAACTGAACTTATGCAAAAATTGAAGAAAGAAGAATAACATTTTTACTTTTTCTCCTATTTTTTCTTCATCTTAGTTTAGATTTATTTGTTTATGTTTACTCTTTCTTGTTTTCCAATTTTTCAACCAATTTAATATAAAACGTTTCAACTTGCTTTAAGGATTCAAGTTCTACATATTCGTTTTTTCCATGCACATTAGCACCTAATGGACCAAATTCTATTGCATCTATATTTTCTCCACTGAACCATCTTGAGTCAGTTGCACCGCCCATTTCTATTGTATAGGGGGAAAGGTTCATAGTATCACATACTTCTTTTGCTTCTGTAACTAGTTTTCCATTCTCTCTTGAGTTCAGATAACCATTTCCACCTTTAATGGTTATAGTTCCCTTTATACTTTTCTTCTCAAAGAATTCCTTCACTTTTACATCAATTTCGTCATAATCATTACTCATTATCCTTAGATCAAATTGAATGAAGTAGTCACTTTCTCTTTCCGTTATATAGTTACATGTAAGGTTTACCCCATAGTCGCTATATTCAGAAGTTAACTCTAATTCTTTTAACTGTTCAATTGAGTAAAGAAGTTTTGTTAAGTTTTCATCATACTCGTGTTCTTCACCATCATCAGTGGGGATAAGGCAAGTTATTTCTATGTTTGATGGTACAACATTATCCTTAACAAAAGTTCCATCAATTTTACTTATCAAGTAATTATTCTGTTTTGCAAATTCTGATGCAAGATTTAAACAGTGAATATCTAATTCCTTATTAAAATAAGCTGCATGCATTGTTCTATCTCCTGCTATTGCAGTATAGAATTTTTCTTTGTATTGCATTCCTTTCTGCTTTCTTTTCTCTTTTGGTAACGCCATAGTTATTACGAAAGGATTTCTTCTTCTTGTCACTACTTGTAAACCATTAGCATCACCATTTATTATATAAGAGGGAAGGAGTTGTTTTTCTTTTAATATAGGTAATATTAATCTTGCACCATTATTTCCCCCTGTTTCCTCATCAGTTGTTAAAACATAAATTATAGTAGCAGTACTTTTTTCTTTAAAGTAATTTGCTAAACTCACCATTACAGAAACTGCACCTTTCATATCTGCACTCCCTCTTCCATAAGCTCTGTTTCCCTTTTTTGTTAGTTTAAAGGGAGGAGTATCCCATCCCTCTCCTTCTGGAACTGTATCACAGTGACCTAAAAACAAGATATTTGGTGAGTCTCTTTTTATGTAAGCAATCAAAGAATAATAGTTTTTTCTTTCAATAAATTCAGTTGTAAAGTTTAGAGGATCAAAAATAGTGGTTTGAAGAAAAATCAGTATTTCTTTTTGAGGGATTATACCTTCTATTGGGTTATTCACCGTATTGAAAGCTACAAGTTTTTCCAAGATATCTTCGTAATTCATGTAGTTAACATATACTGTATTATTTGTTTAAACTTTTTTGTTATACTACGAGAAATGTTTTTACGAGAAATGTTTTTACGAGAAATGTTTTTACGAGAAATGTTTTTACGAGAAAT
>CAZEQQ010000017.1:0-7032 GCA_964514425.1 uncultured archaeon | reverse complement strand
GTTTTTACAAATATTGAGTATTCATGGCATTTCCCATGGTTTTATTAATGCACTTTGAAATATACCAGAAGTAATTTTTTCTGTACCAAAGTTAATTGTGCTGTAATAATACTTAATTAGAACATAAAATGCTTGTCCTTCTGAAATTTTTCCTGTATTCGTTATTTGATTACTACACTCTGCGGTGAAGTTTTGGTTTTCTGTGCCAGAAATGAGTAAATACCCATTTTTTTCATTATTCCATTCGATAGAACTACCAGTTATAGTCCAGCTCGTCTGTTCATCAAGTATTACACCTGTAGGGAGTAATATGTCAACGTCATAAATAACAATATTAGGAGATGATTCATTTAGTGACAAAGTAAACTCTATTTTGTCATAATACATTTCACTTTCTCCAGTAACAGCCTCTATGCTAAATATGAGCGAGATTATTTTTGTTTGTTGCTCTTCGTCATTTTGTGTAAGGTCTATTACTTCAATGTTCAAGAAAAGATAAGAAATTGCAGCTGTTGCAGCAAATATTAGAGCTATCATTGTCATAATTGCTACAATTGTAGATACACCTTTTTTTGAAGAAAATAATTTTGATTTCATTTGATGCAACTTTCTTATTTACTGATTACCTACTATAGTCAATGGTTAAAAATGTTACTCTACTTTTATTAACTGATGAATCATACCTTCACTTATCCTTCCCGCGCAAGAAAAAACCTTCCTTTAGGAGGATTAATTGATCTAAGATAACATCTTTCCAGTTCAATTGTATTTTCCTCTAAATTGAAGGATTTTCTTTCCTTCTATATACGTTCCTTTTATTGTTTGCTTTATTTGTCCTAATATAACCCTCAGATCTTGTATTATCATCTTGTAGTTGTTTTTATCACAGAGACTCCTATAAAAAAAGGAAGGAAGGATAACTGAATGCACTATAAATAGGATAAATAGGTATAATGGATGAAGATATCGGCTTTTTATAATGATAATCCAAGAGAAGTAATAGAATACCATCCCCAGTATAAGGATCAAAAATATCAAAAAAAGATTACTAGTTACGATTTTTTTAGTAAGTCTTTCTTCTTCTTGTTCTTGTATTTTTTGCTCCTTTTGTTCTATGTTTTTACTGGGGTTTTCTTTTTGCTTTATTGGTCGTCTATATTTCATCCCTTTTTGCAAGTTTAAAAGGATATATAGTGCAGTTAAAAGCAAAAATGGGGAAAGGAAGGCATTATAGTACTTATATACTCCTCTTGATAGAAGAGCATGTGTAAATACTACTATCCAACTTGTATAGAATAAGAAATGTGATTCCTCTTCAGATATTTTTTTTGCATTAAAATACCCCATCAATAACGTAACTAGATAAACTGTCAAGAAGGGAAGCATAATAAAATTAAGATAAAAGTAGATTTCTGCTAATACTGAATATCCTAAGTATTCAAAACTGTTGAATAGAGCTACTGCTACACCATTATATTCAAAAGCATGACTTATTGATTTAATCGGAGCTCCAGGAGCAAATATTCTGATGAGATAGGGTAGAGGAGCAAGTAATAGCCAGGGTAAAGAAAATATTAAAGTTGTTATTATGAAAGGAATTAGAAACTTAACACACGCTTCTTTTCCACTTTTCTTTTTCCACAGTATTAAAAACCAAGGTAAAAGCAGAAAGAGGGGCATTTGTTTTGAAAGCCATGCAATGGAAAGGAAAAAAGCAGAGTGTGTATAGAGTTCTTTCTGAAAATAGAATAAAGCGACTAGTGTAAAGAAAGTCATTTGTGGTATATTTAAATATAGGCTGTCAACATAGATAATGTTGAATGGCGAAAAGTTATACACTACAGCCATTGTTATCCCTACTAAATGTTTCGCGTAAGTTTTCTCTTTTAGCAGTTTGATATTTATAACAAGTATATACAAAAATGCCACACATAAAGCATCAAAAACTATATGTGTCCACATTACAGACTCTCTGACTACTATTTCCTTTTCCATTGATGGGTTGAATAAAGAAACAAAGAGAGAGATAAAATAAAGCCCATAAATAAAAAATGGACCATAAGCATAACCTGTTAAGGGATTGTCAGAGGAGAATTCTTTCATATAAGGGTTCCAACCTAAGTATCTAAACGCATACAAGTATTCATAATAGTAATAATTGGCATCATTATATGCTTCCACAAACCATATTTCAGTTTCATTATTACTATTAACATTTGTCCATATAAAGTTCCAGTGAGGGTCGAGATAAGTTTCGTGAATAAAATTACTTAGTAAATACTTACTGTAAAGTGACAAAAAAAATAGTATAAGGAATATACTAAAAATCGCAAATAACCCAATTTTTCGGTTCAATAGACTCTTAGTGGATAATGATACAGTTTCTAGTTTATCCCTTACCATATTTAATAAAAAAAGTATAATTCTTTTATTTCTTTCTGTTTTTATTATTAATTGTATTTTTGTAGAGAAGGATTAGGCATAGTTTTAAGTGCTTGATAGGTTTTTAAAGCAGAGTGTACTGATTCTTTCAGTTCTTCTACATCATTTTCCGTTAATCCTGCATTTGTTAGTTCTGAAACAAAAGAATTAGGTGCTATTGAGAATCTCTTGAAATTATCTTTTTCTTTTAGTAATGTTTCAACTTTTTTCCTTGTTTGGTAGAGATAAGGGCGATTTTTGAAATGGATCATAGCTTTTCGTATTTGTCCCCTAACGTGCTCGGCATCTTCTTGTGGAAAACTCTTTTCATTAGCTTCAAGGAAATTAGTTAATTCTTTCATTATTTCAGGCTCAATGCTTTCTGTTTTTGGAAACATTCCATTTAATGCTAACTCAAGAAGTTCATCAACATCATTTTCAAAGCCATTCATATTCATCAAGTATTTGATATTTTTTCTAGTTCATAAAAACAGATGAGATTGGGATACTATCTCCGATGTGTGCACAGTATTACGTTCTCAAAACACCTTCAAACTTATACTAAAGGTGAATAATCCAAATAGTTTTCCACTTCCTCAATTTCTTCTTCTTTTTGTAAAAGCATCAAGCATTCTATTGCTCCTTTTTTGTTTAACGGTTGATTATTGTTTCCGCATTGATATGAATAGGTGCATCTTGGACAACCATCCTCTGTTTTACAAGAACAGTTTTTTAATATGTCAAGTGAGCGATAAAATCCTTGCTCTAACCTATCATAAAGAAGTTGAGATAAACCTGATCCACCTTTTGCGCCATCATATACAAATATTACACCAGAGGAACCCATAGAAACACCCCCTATTTCAGAGGAACCACTTCCAGTCAACATTGAACTGGATTCAATTAACACATGTTCTACAGCATGAAAAGTTCCAACATATAATTCTTCTTCGCCTTTTTTCGATACAAAAAGAGTAGATTCCTTAGGTTTGGGTAGTGTTACCATAAAACCTTTGGTGGTATAGGTATAAACTATAGGAGGATCTATGAGGTTTAATTCTTTTAATTCTCCCGTGATTATATCAGATATTTGATAACCTGTTATTGTTTCTGTTATCTCTAGATCACAATATTTCACTTCACTTCCTAATACTTTTTTTGTATGAAGTATGGACAATATTTTTGGTAATGCAAAACGTTCTGCAGTTGTTTTAATATTAGAAGGGGGCATTTTCTCTACAATCACCTCACCACGTTCTAATACATTGTCAAATTTGAAAGAAGTAGAACGATAATATTTCCCTCCATGTAAATAAACTGCTCCTTTATGTAATTCTCTCGCAGCAATAGGCATCGAACGTTCACCAATTATAGCTTGTTGATGATTCGTAATTTGAACAGTGTCACCTATTCCTCTAATTGAATATTTTTGTAATGTTTGCATGGCTTTTTTCCAATTATGAATGACATATTTGTTGTTCGTAGTTAATTTAATTAGTCCTCCACTCATTAATTTAGAAAGGATATTTTCGTATTCAGGAAATTCAGCTATTGAAAGTTCTTTATCCATTGTTGCAGCTAACAATTGATAATACGAAACTAATTCATTTTTTGGTTCAACATAACCTGAACTCAAGTCAGAAAAATAGTTCTCAGGATAAAGTGAGTAATAGGAACTTATTGGGTCGTCGTCCCTTAATACTAGAACACCAATAGAAGTTTGTCCTTTTCTTCCTGCTCGTCCTAAGCGTTGTGTAAAGCTTGTTAAGTTAACAATAGAGGATATTACAGCGTCCACATCACCTATGTCAATTCCCAGTTCTAAGGTAGGGGTTGCAACTAAGGCTTGAAGTTTATTTTCTACAAATGCTTTTTCAACATTTGCTCTATAGGATTGGGTCAACCCAGCTCTATGAACAGCACTTTTAATTTCCATTTGTTTGAGTATTATGTTTATTATTTCTGAATTTTTGTGATTATTCTGAAAGCATAATAGTTTGTGCTTTGAATATACAAGTATTCTCGCAACATTTGCAGTTAAGGAATATTGACTTATACCTCGTGGGTATAGAAATAGCAGATGAGTTGAAGATTTTCTCACTTCAGATGTTATTATCCCTTCCACCTTTCTATCAAAAAGTTGTTGTGTAAAGTCTATTGCATTGGATATTGTTGCAGAAGCACCAATAAGTTGTACTTTTTCACGGGTTAGCCGACATAACCTTTTAAGGATAAAGAATAGATTTGAGCCAAAAGAACCTACAGCAACATGAATTTCATCTATTACAACAAAACGTGTTGTGCTTATTAATGATTTAAACGGTTCTCTTTGTAAATGATAATGAAGCATATCAGGATTGGTTATTAATATATCTGGTGGGTGTTGAAAGATTTTTTGTCTTTTTGTTGGAGGTGTATCACCATCAAAAGTTGCACAAGTTACATTTATTCCTGAACCATATTGCTTTATTTTTGCTTCTTGATCCTTTGCTAATGCCTTTGTTGGATAGATAATAATAGCTTGAATTCCTTTTCTCATTAGTGGATGAGGACACGATGACCAAATTTGATAAAGAAGAGGTAATAGAAAACTTTCTGTTTTTCCCATTCCTGTTGGTGCTACAATCACTACATCTTTTCCTTGAGTAATTTTTGTGAAAGATTCATATTGAAATTCGTATAAGTTTGTAATTCCTTTACTCTGTAGGAATTCGTTTAGTTTTGATGGAAAAGGAAGTGTTTCCTTCGAAATAGTTGGAGGGTTTTTTGGTAGATATTTGTAATAGGTGAGGTTTACTGTATTTTCGTCCAAAATTTTTTGTAAAGATTTAGGGAGAGCATTATAATTTGTTCCACCTTTAATGAGTAAATCTTTTTTCTCATTTAAAGTTTTCATAGGAGAAGGTTTACTGCCATTTTTACCCTTTTGAATAGAGTAGTTAATCTTTTTTTTATAATCTTTTTTTGTTTTTATTAGACTATAAGCTTCATCAATAGTAGATGCAGATATTTTGACTGTAAAGCCACAAAAGGCACAATTTAAACTAAAAACAGCGTTTTTTCTTGAGTGCTCTAAAGGTTTTTCACAGTCTGGGCAATTCACAATAATACTGAAAAAATTTCATTAATAAAGATGTATAT
This sequence comes from uncultured archaeon, assembly GCA_964514425.1. Lineage (GTDB taxonomy): Archaea > Asgardarchaeota > Heimdallarchaeia > Heimdallarchaeales > Heimdallarchaeaceae > CAZEQQ01. Next base: position 1,470 of record CAZEQQ010000017.1, on the reverse strand, counting down.
GCTTACTTTACTTACATTTTTAAACCTACAAGACTATGTAATGTAAAGGTGTGATTTTATGGCAACTAGACCTTGTAAATGGAAATATGGTATAAAAGGAAGAGATGCAGAAGGAAACGTTAAAGATGTTAAATTTCCTTGTCGATTTCCTAATGAAGAATTAACTTCTGAATTATGCACACAGTGCCTTTTAGGTGACTTATTTGGCATGTTCTATGCTCAAACAATGAGTCTCAAACAAGGACAATCAATGCAAGAGGAAATAATGGCATTTCTGAAGAACTTTACGAGCGACGATTTCGATAATTTACGTTAAATTTTTTCTATTTCCTTTTTCTTAATTTCCTTCAAACTATTTTTTGTTTTTACTTATAAAATTCTAAAGTATTATAGAGTGTATCGCGTTGTACTGGTATTTTGTCAGCATCACGTATAAGAGCAATGAATTCTTCGGGTGTAAGTAGCTCACCATAGTTTGCACCTGCACTTTTAGATATCGTTTCAACAAAAAGAGTTCCTCCAAGATCATTTACTCCGGAGTTTAAGGAAAATTGAGCAAATTTTGGCCCAAGTTTTACCCAAGAAGCTTGTAAATTAGGGATAGTTTCACCAAGATATAGTCTAGCTGTGCTAAATAGGGCTAAATCTTGATCTCCTGAACTGCCTGGTTTTGCACCCATAAAGCGATAAAGAGGAGTATTGACATGAATAAAGGGAAGAGGAACGAATTCTGTAAAGCCATTTGATTCTTCTTGCAAGAGCTTTAGTTTTAATAAATGCTCTGCTTGGTCTAAAGTAGATTCAATATGTCCATACATCATTGTTGCACTTGATTTTAGTCCTACTTGATGTCCTGCAAGAACAATATTCAACCATTGATTTGTTGATATTTTATCAGGACATATAATTCGACGAATTTTATCTACTAATATTTCCGCTGCAGTTCCTGGAAAAGAGTTTAATCCTTTTTGTTTTAATTCCTTAAAGATAATTTCCACTTTTTCTCCACTAATTTGAGACATAAAAGCAATCTCTGATGGCGAAAAGGCGTGAATATGTATTTTAGGAGAAATTGAACGAATTGCTTTAATCATATCAAGATAATATTCAAACGTTAGTGCCGGGTCTAATCCTCCTTGTAAGCATATTTCAGTCGCATTTCTTGCAATAGCTTTTTTTGTTTCCTCTTTTAGAAAATCTAAAGAGAAGGAGGGAGCTAAGCTACTTTCTTTTGTTGGTGTTTTTTTATAAGAACAAAAGCTACAAGAACCGATACAATATTGTGAGAAATTTATGTTTTGATTAATAACAAAAGAAACATAATTTCCTACGTGATCATTTCTTATCGTATCAGCTAAATTTATCTGTGTTAAAAGATCTCCCCTTCGTTTTTTTAGCATAGAACTTAGTGTGCTTATTTCAGCTGAGTATTTCTCATTGATATTAGTTAATGAAAAAGGTATTAAATCT
>CAZEQQ010000016.1:0-15867 GCA_964514425.1 uncultured archaeon | reverse complement strand
CTTAATAAAAATGTACCTCTAGAAACTCTAAATCAACAAACAACAGAAACGTATAAATTAGGTATAGGGAGATGAAATTAATGGTTGTTAAAATAGTAAGTGTGTTTACAAATACAAAAGAAACTGGAAGTAATTTTCTCACAGGACATGGGCAGTCATTTTTAATAAAAACGAAAAATGAAATGTTACTTTTTGATACGGGAGTAGATAATAAAATACTACTTAATTTAGAGTTGTTAAAAACTCCAATAAATAGTATAGATGTTATAATTTTATCCCATGGACATTATGATCATACTAAGGGGTTAGTTCATCTATTGAAAGGACGAGAAAGACAATTTACTATAATAGGCCATCCCAATATTTTTGAGAAAAAAGCTGTAAAAACGAAGAATAGGCTTTCATTAACAATCAGAAGAGATATAGGCTTTCCAAAATTAACAAAAAAACAAAAAAAGTTAATAAGTTTTAACTTACAAACTGAAGCTTTTGAAATCATACCAAAAATATGGACTACAGGGCAAGTAGAAGAAAGAAAGTATAAAGATGGTACAGAAGAAAGGCTATTACATAAAGTTGGACGAAAGTGGGAAAAAGATCCGTTATTAGATGATTTATCTTTGGTGATAGATGGTGATGAAGGGTTAATAATTTTGTGCGGTTGTTGTCATGCAGGACTATTAAACACACTAGTAAAAGTGCGAAAACAGTTCAAAAATAAAAAAATACACACAATAATTGGAGGAACACATATGATCACTTATAGGAAGAAAGAACTGGATGAATTAGCAGAGAAATTAAAGCATGAGTATAACAACCCTTTTTTAAAATTAAACCATTGCACGGGTAACATAGCTTTAGATTACTTTAAAGATAAACTTGGTATCGAAAAGGTGACAGAGTTTCATACTGGAATGGAAGTAGAATTTAAATTGTAGAATTTAAGTAAAAGTTGCAATAATTTCATCTAAAGTTGGAAGTTCTAATCCTGTTCTCTCTTTTAATAACTCACGAATGGTGATAATGTGATTTATTTCTTTTTTTAGTTTCGATAAAATATTACTTCTTAATCCTGAAACCTCAGAACCAATTTTGTAAACAGTGATAATATCTAAAGTGCGCCTAAAAATAGCCAAGATTTCGAAATAATCTATATTCTGAACTTTTGTTCCACGAGTTGTTTCATAAAAGTCAAGTATTAAATCTCGAAACTCTCTAGATGTAAAGGATTCTGTTAATAGTAAAGTCCAACCTAAATCGATGCGATAATCAGTTATTGATGAAGCAGTCCAATCAATAACATAAGGTTTAGTATGAATATCATAAAGGATGTTATGAGGATGAAAGTCTTGATGTGTTAATGCAAGTTTATCTAAGGGAACTGCAGTCATTTCAAGCTTTAACCATTCTAAAAATGGCACAAACTCTTGAAACTTATGTTCCTTTATTATTTTTCCATATTTCTCTAATTTTTCTTCAATGTAATAGTACGGACTTGAAACTAGCTGTTCAGGAACCTCTATGGGAATTTTCGTCCAATCAATACAATGCAATTGTGAAAAGAGAAAACAAAAATCTTTCATAAGATTAATTTGTTCCTCCTTTGAAGAAATGAAGTAACGTTTACCCATTGAACCTCCGCGAAGTTGCTCAAGAATGATAAAAGGGTGAGGAATTTTTTGTATTGAACAATCAAAATGAAAAATTTGTGGTACTGGGTAATTTATGGTAAAAAGAGAAGAAAGCACTTTTTGCTCATTAATAGCTTTAGAGATTTTATCTTTTCCAGTATAAATGCGAATAACCAAATATTCTGTTATTACATTACTTTGATACAAGTAGGTAAAAGTAAAAGAAAAAATTTCTGTCTCCCATCCTTCATCGATATAAGTAAAATCAGAAATTTCTTGTGATAGGAAGTGTGGAAAAGTTTTTTCTAAGTATTGACATAGTTGTTCTTGTGATAAGGGTAAGGACATGTGATTATATTCCGCGTATTTTACTCAAGGCATCTTTTTATACTTAAAAACCTTCTAATAATTGTGGAAAAATACACAGTAATAGTTCACAAAAATAAGGAATATTGGACTGGAATTCTGTTAAAAGGCAAAAAACTAAGAAAAACTAGTTTTCTTGAAACAGATAAAAACGCATTGATAACCTATTTAACCTCAAAAATTGATGGTATATATGACGTAGAAGAAACCCATCATAATATCATTGCAGCGATAAATGGCATAATAGATGGGACAAATTTTGATTTACCTACTATAGACTTTGATTTTAGTGATTATAGCACTAAAGAACAAAGAGTGCTAGAGACCCTTCTTAAGATTCCAGCAGGAACAACCATAAGTTATGGTAATCTCGCAAAAAAGGCCGGTCTTCCAAATGCTGGACGATTTATCGGGAATGTTATGGCAAAAAATAGTTTTGCACCGTTAATTCCTTGTCATAGAGTTGTACTTGCATCAGGTAAAATAGGTAACTATTCTGGAAAGGATGGACCAAAAATCAAACAAATGTTGTTAGAAAAAGAGAAGAAAAATAAGAAGAGTCTCTAAAACTTTGTTTATTCTACCTTTAACGCTTTTCTAACCTCCAAAATAGCTTTTTCAGTTTCATTTAAAAGTAAAGTAAATTCAATTACTTTTTTTGCTTTTGGTTTCAACTCAAATAAAGAACCAATAAATGTAAATATGGCCATTTGAGCATCAAACATTGAAATTGTTACATGTTCTCCTTCTGGACTAAGAAAAGCAAGTGATTGATCGCCTTTTTGAAATTGCAACCAAGGTCTTTTAGGATTGTTAATATTAAAGAAAGCTTGAGGTATATTCCGTGTTCGTAACAACTCTGTTTGTTCTAATGGAACTAAAATCGCATTATCGTCCAGTGAATTATCTAGCATAATATCGCCCATAAATATACCCACTAATTTTATTTTTCTCTCTAAACTATTTTCAATTTCAAGTCTGACACGAATAATATTAGAATCTGGTAAAGTGAGATAATATAGGCAAGATTTAAGACCTTTCAATTTTCTATGTTGTGTGATTGTCCAAATCGTTTTCACACCAGACCATTTCCCTAGATGAGCAGGTTCAGTGTTAACTGTTTCAGGGGTTAAAAATGGGTTTTCACTATCAACAGGAAATATAAGAGGTGCTAATCCTCCAATGTTAAATTCTGTAAATAATTTTGGCTCAATCTTTGGAAAATTATCAATAAAGAATGATTTATTTGTTGAATCATGTAAACGTATCATATTCCCTCCTACTTCCTTAGGAACAGAAAAGCAAAATGTAGAGTTCTTTAATGTTATAACTTTATGATCTTCTATTTCATCTTCAACAATAGAAACAACTGTGTTACCATACACAAGTAAAGGCAACGTAAACTCCAAAACAAATTCTCCTGTGAATTTCAAAGTTAGGGTAACTGATGATTTTGTTTCATTTTCCGGAATAAACAATTCAAGAACAAGAGGTATAGGTTTGTTAGGTGTTGATTCAGGCATAGGTATTTCTTTAGTTTTTCCATTATCTGTAACAAAGTGGCCTTCCCAAGATTTGGGTAATATTAACTCCAATAGACCCTGAAGAGGGTAAGTAGAAATGAAAAAGGTGTTTACTGTTTTTGTAATACTTTTCCCTTTTTCACATAAATTATCTCCTTCAAGTGAAAATTCGATTGGTTTGACTGTCTTTAGATTAAATTCGAACTCATCAAATACTAATTCATCTTGATTTATCAACTGATTCCATCTATTTTTAACATCAGTCATTCCACTGTATTGACCTATCCATATATGTGATACTTCTATTGTTTCATTGGGAGATAAAGAATAAGCATCACTTTCAATCTGTGAAATTAAACCACTCGATAAATCAATCTTATGAATATTATTAGGCTTCCAGATAATACCTAAAAATGATTCTTCAGCAAGTAATTTTGTAGCAGTCCAAGTTTCATTGAAGTCTTTAGGCTCCTGAGATACAAAGGGAGTAGACAAAAAGGGCATAGTTGGCTCACTTTCAACATATTTATTATAAATAGGTGTGATTGTCGAACCATAAATTCCACGGGAATTTATACTAAAGCCTCCTCCACCTGTAAATCTAGTCTTTCCTGCTACGGTTATGGAGGTCTCTATAACATTAGTTAATTCGATCCAATGTTCTACTTCCCGTGAATTATAGGACACTTTTATGTATTTCTGAATTTTAACACCATCAACCTTTCTACTCATTGCAGAAAGTATCAATACTGCTGCTTTTTCTTCTCTCTTTAATTCAAAATCAAACTTAAGCTTTCGATCTATATCTATCCCAAAGGGAGGTCCAATTTGGAAGTAAGAACGCATATCCCCTCCTCCTGGTGTTTCTTTATAAAAAGAAATTTCTCCTCCTTCCAAAGTGACAAAAATAGCCCAATATTCTGTAATTAAGGTAAGTTTTTCTTTGTTATTATCCAAAACCAATTCTATTGTATCGATGTTAGGTATCAAAGAATAAGAGAATTGAGGTAATTCAATAACACTCTCACCAATTGATAGATGTGCAGATATTTTGACAGAATAAATTGATTGTAAGGACTTTGAAACAATTTCTATTGGTATTTCTATGCCTTTGATTTCTTCACTGTCAAGATTAAATGCTATTCGATCCTCTTTAATTTTCATTCCTTCAATTTCATAATCAAGAAAACCTTTAATCACAGTATTTGTAGTATTTTCTAAATCGAAATAAACTTTACTTTGAGATTTAAGAGGAATTTTGCTGTAATGAGATAAAGTTTGAATTTTGAGGGGAGTTTCGATTTTTCCACCTACTATGAAATCAACTGTTTTTCCTTCAATTGTAATCAAAGAGTTAATTCTTTCAGAAACTTTATGATCTGAAGAATATTGTTTAGCTTCTTTTGATAAAGTAAACTCATTCGATATAATTGAATTTTCATTTGCCTTTACTTTTACTAACTTTGGGAAAGAATTTAGCCATTCTAATCCTTCAAATGAGTTAACTACTATATTAGCTTCAATATCTTTTCCTGTTCCATTATTTATCATAACTTCATAGGCATAATTGAAACCAATATGTAAATGATGTGAGTTGATTTTAGTCTTGATTGATAACTTCTCTCCATTTAGGACTCTTTCAAAATTAGAAATTCCCCAACCATATTTGTCTATTTCAACCCTTAAACTATCGCCTTCGCATTCAAAAGCATACACATATACTTCCATACCGTCAATAATCTCTTTATCTTGTGTTTGTTTGAACTCACGCTTGAAGCAATCATACCAATTAGGATGTTTAGTGAACCATTCAGCAGCTAAAGGCATTTGAAAAATCATAGGAAGGAAATTTTGCATATAAACATTAGATCCCGGCACCCAAAAGAAACCCACCTTTTTATAAAGAGGAACAGCTTCAAGATTTCCACTCCACGTATGAAGATCAATCTGCTTAATACCCTTTTCAGTAGCCATTTCGATACTCTTAAGTAACAAACGCTTACCAAAACGTTTACCTTTTGCTTTGGGAGTTACACCTATTATACTAATGTATGAAATATCTTTATCTAACCAACTAGGACAAAGACCACAATAACCACAAAAGTCTCCATCAGAGTTGATGGCAATGAAATCAGCAATAGCAGTAGATTCATCTAACCAATCTCTAACTCGTTGTGCAGTGTAAGGTAATGCACCTCCAAATCCTCCTGGCCATAATTCATTGAATTCGTTAAACATTTTAGAAACATTTTCAGCCATACTAGGCTCATAAAGAACAATTTTGTCTTCTTTTTTTTCGGTCATTTTTGTGCCTCTACATAATAATGTTACTGGTCACTAATTATGAAAATATTGGTCATAAGTGAACATACTATGACCAACAGATAATCGTATTATTTTAATGTGATTATTTAGAAACTGATTGAAAAGAGGATAAAAAAATAATTATAGAAAAAGGAAAAAGTGAGAGATTAACTCTTGTTGATTTGTACAAGCATATTTTCAACAATTGAGGAATAAATTTGCTTAACTTCTTCATTTGTAGTAACTGCAGGTTTTCCTAAATCTCCCATCTGACAGATAGAAGGAATTAGAGCTACTGCACCCAAAAAGGGTAAATTCAATTTCTCAGCCATATTTTTTCCTCCATCTTTAGAGAAAATATAAGTAATTTCATTACAATTACCACATTTAAATCCACTCATATTTTCTACAATCCCTAAAACTTTGGTATTTGTTACTTCTGCAAAGTTAATAGATTTGCTGACATCTAAAAGAGAAACAGCTTGAGGAGTAGTTACGATAACCATTCCATCTAAATCATTTATTGTTTGAACAATGCTTAATGGTTCATCACTACTACCAGGTGGGAGATCAATAACAAGAAAATCTAATTCTCCCCAGTCAACGTCAGAAATCAACTGTTTCAAACCTTTAATCTTCATGGGTCCTCTCCAAATAATAGCTTGATTCTTATTTTGAAGAAGGAATTCCATTGAAACAAGTTTAATGTTACCCGCCATTACTGGAGAAATTTTATCGTCTACTGAAGTTAATTGCTCATTCTCTACTCCAAGCATGAGAGGGATATTAGGGCCTGTAATGTCCGCATCAAGAATACCCACTTTAAATCCCCTATCAGATAAAGTTTGAGCAATATTTACAGTAACAGTAGTCTTACCTGTACCACCTTTACCACTAAATACTGCGATTTTATGCTTAATTTTAGCTAAAGTTTCTGCAATCTTTTGTGTTTCTATGTTTTTATCATCAATATTCATGGAATCACTAATTTTTTCTTAAATGTAAGAATATTGAGTTTAAAAGGAAATTGGTTCGTATGTAAAATAAATATGCAAAAAAAATGCAACTTTTTTTCATCTCTTTAAATAAATGTTCAGAGAATTAAGTTTGAATAAGAGTTTACTTGAAATTAAGGATTAACTTTTAACGAAAGTGTTAAACTTTTTGGAAAGAAATAAAAAAGGGAAAATTATGAAAACTATGGAAGAAACAGAAAATGCATGGTCGGTAGCAAAAATAATTTTTCCTTACCCGTCAATGAAACCAACTCAATGGAAATTTATACACACGATATTGACAACAAATAACCCTCTTTTTATCAGTACAAAAACGGGAGTAGGAAAAACTTCAGCTCTACTAACAGCATTGATGGCATTGAAAAAAACTGAAGATAAGATAGTAGTATTTGTTAGAACAAAATCTCAAATTAATGTCTTTATGAGAGAATTAGGTCTATTATATCAACAAATTATAAAAAATTGGGACAAGTTGCAAGGATATTTTCCCAATTTTCCTTTTATTCTTCCTGTTTTAGGAAAAAATGAGTTGTGTATAAGGAAGAAAAATGGTTTACCTAGTGAAATGTATACTCATATCTGTGAATTGACAAAGTGCCCACTAAAAAACAGAACGAAAGATATCACAAATGCTGAACTAGTAAAAATGGTGAAAGATTTATACAATACTTATCCTCAAATGATTACAACAGATGATCTTGTAAATGTGTTAAACACTGGAAAATACTGTCCATATTTTTTGTCTCAAATTTTAATTCCAAAAAGTGAGATTATTGTGACTTCTTATCCCTTTTTAGAGAATTTTATTATGTTTAAAACATTGTTCAATAGATTGAATACCAATTTGTCAAACATTTTTATTGCCATCGATGAAGCACATAATCTCTATAGAATAATGAACCAAGATTTATCAATAAATACTATAAAAAGAGCGCAAAGTGAGTATCCTTCATCAATGTTTAAAATGCTCTTAACCCTATTAGAAAAAGAGCAGACAATAAAAATGGATGAATACTATGAAGAAATGAAAGAATTAGGACAAACATTGTTCCCTATTTTGCAAGAACAGATTGCGAAAGACGAGTTAAAGTCAATCAATGCCTACCTAGCCTATTATTTCTTACAACAAGCACAAAATCAAACTTTAACCTCTGATACAAAGAAAATTTCACTTATTAATCCTCTCCCTTCAATAATACTAAATAAAGTAAATACAGCAAAAAAAATAGTGCTCATGTCAGGAAGTTTCGAACCATTATCTTCCTATCAACTGCTGTATGGACTTGTAAACTCAAAACAATTAAAAATACTAGCAAATAAAAAAGAAACAAATGGACGATATTTTATAGTATCTAATCCAACATATAATGGAAAATTTGAAAATAGAACAGTAACGTATTATGAGTTAATCTGGAAAGCAATAGATTCATTATTTTCTAATATCCCCGGACATACAATAGTCTTTTCACCAAGTTATAGTTATTTAAATCAGCTAGTTGAAATGAACCCAACGAAATTTGCGGTTGTAGAAAATCCAGAATTGAATATCAATGAAGCCACAACAATGTTAGTAAACTCCACAAAGAAACTATTGTTAGGTTGTGTAGCTGGAGGAAAAATCTCAGAAGGAATAGAGTTCACGCAAAATGGACAGAGTCTGATAAAAGGAGTAATGATAACAGCTCTACCTTATCCTCCTCCTTCAATTGAAACAGACATTGTTTATGATGAACTGAGTGAAAGATATGGGGAACACCTAGCTAGAAATTTTACTATAACAATTCCCACTGTTCAAAGATTAGCTCAAAGTTTTGGAAGAGCTATAAGGAGCGAAAGAGACAAGGCAGTTCATATCTTATTAGATTCAAGAGGAACAAGATTTAGTAATGAATTTGATTTTGAGAGATTTAACTCACTAGAAAGATTAAACAAAGTAGTAAAAGCTTTTTTTACCACAAATAATGGGTGATCAACATTCTAATTTCATTTACTACCTTGTTCTTCTACCTTACTTCCACATTCTCCACAAAAAAGTTGTTCAGGTTCAATCTCTGAACTACAAGAAGAACAAAATCTGGAAATTACTTTGGATTGGTTAGTATAACTCGTAGTCGAAGATAACGTAGCAGCATGTGAACCTTCCAGTGTTGCTCCGTTTTGAGCTCCTCGCGTTTGTTCTTCCGAGGAAAATGTAGGCCAAAAATCTTTAGTGTTAAAGGCTCGTCTACCGTCGAAAAAGAAAAAAATGTTCATTATAAGTAGTAAAAGAGCTTCAGCTAGTAAAATGAGATAAGCTTGATCTTTAAGAATAGGATATAAGGTTTCATAATTATTATGGATATCACCATGTTTAATAATTAAAAAGGCACGTTCCAAAGAAATTAAGTAAATCAAGGTGAGTATATTTATCACAAATAGTAAAATGAGCATTGGCAATAGGTTAGGTCTAATCGTATTCTCTTCAAATAAGTCTTTTTTAAAATTATATCTTTTAATTGTAAAAAAACGTGCAATACCCCAAAAAGGAAATAGATAAACTAAACCTAATTGTAGTAGGACTATAACGATGATTAACACTCCTTCTATCACTAGAGGTGTATACGCAAAGGGTGATGGGTTCAAAGGATGTTGTAACATGAAATTTTCCTCAAGTTTTTTTACATATCCTGAAAGGTGGAAAAATAGGAGGATACATATACTTGGCAATATTACCTTTATTGTTACTTCTCTTAACGAAAGAAGCCATTTCCCTACAAAAATACTTTTTCTTTGCTTTTTATCTTTCCATTTTGTAGTTACATCGAAACTCTCACATAAAGTAAATATAAAGGTAAGAAACATTAAGGCCATAATGATAATCTTTGGTGCTGTTAAAAGATAAAAATAAAAATTAAAGAAAACTGCAAAATTGGCAAATAGTATTATTGCAAATAAAAAAGTTAAGTAACCTGTGAAAGGTACACCTCTCATTTTTTTTGTTTTCACATATCCTAAAGTTCTATGAGGCGATGATAAACCTTCCATTTTTTTCACCAAATTTTATTAGGTCTCATTTACTATTTAAATCTTAATTGTTTTTGAATGTATGCATTAAACTTTTGTTTAAAATTAAGATAAGTAGATTTTGCACTACTTATCTATTTGTTCAAATGGTCAATAATTTGGTTTAGGCTTATAGTCTGGACTTATTACATCATTTAACGAGATAATAGGTTCTCCTCCTCCTATATATGGATCCGGATCGATAAAATCTTGCACGAAACCGTAAATTACCGCTGTCACTAAAACCAATCCTGTCGTTATCCTAGCCGCTACAGTTCCCCCACAAGAAAAAATAGTTGTGAGGAGTTGAATACCTCCTGCTACTAAGATCAAAATTGCAAAGCGTTCAAATTCCTCTTTTGAAGCTGCATGTAGCGCATTAATCAATAATCCACCTAAACCTAGAAATATTCCTCCTAGTGATGCAATTACATCTTCAAATGTCATAAAACCTCTGATGAACATCATAAACATGTTAAATATTTGTGCAACAATTAATGCTTTCAGTGCCATATTAACTGATTCCGCCAGAAAAGGCCACTTGTTTGCTTGAGTAATAACTCCTAAACCAATTTGGAACAGAAGAATAAAAAACATGAATACCCAATAAATGAGCTCTTTCACACTAAGATTTGTCGAAAGTATATAGCCATCTTGGTGATTTACTGCCTCTTCTATATCTGCTGGTATTGGTGGTCCAGTGGTATACTCTCCACTCGCGGATGATCCTCCATCTCCCATCCAACTATTACTTCCACCACCTCCCGAATCTAAATTAACGACATGTGGTTCATAATATAATGGTCTGAGTTCTACTACACCCGCATAAAGTTTCTGATTATAGTTTAGAGCTTTTTGTGCTAGATTTATGGATGGTCGAAAATATAGTGACACCATAAGCGCACCATAGATTGCGTCGATTTCACCAAGTACTGTTGTAACTTCCTTTTTGGATAAATCTGACTGTTCAAGGATATGATACGAATGGCAAGCTAAAATAAAGTCAACATTCACTGTTTTTTTAATATATTGTGCCAGAGTTGACCATTCTAGTGTCCCTTCATTTGTGACTATTCCTTGATTATTACCATGTCCAACCCATATTACAGGATTAATAACTCTATGCGCCTTAATAGCGAATTCTAGCGTTCCGAAGTGAACAACAAACGCATCATCAATATTTTCGACAAGCGTTTGAACACTTTTTTCTAGTGTTCTATCTTTCCCCATCTGCACTATCATTGTTCCAGGTATAGGCTCACTCACTGCATGTAAGAATACAAAGGATCCTATCAGTACTGTAAATAGTACAATTGTTGTTTGTTTTTTTACTCTATCCATGTTAACACCCGTAACAGATAAATCAAACAAGCAGATATATATATATATAAACGTTTGTATAAAACATTGTCCCTCGTTTAAATTTTTTTTATAACTCTACAACTAATTAATCTTTAAGTATACTCTTACGCCTTATATCTCCTCTCCTATCTGGTTTCATTGGTGCTAAAGCCGTATTGCGCTTGCTTATAGTTCTGTTTCATCAACATTCAATATTTTGTTTTCTATCTCAAGTTCAACAACAAAGTCCTCATTTTCCCAGCGTTTAAGATCTTTTTTACTCCTTTCAATTTTATTATACAGACGAATTATAACACCTAATATAAGCCAACAATCTGCTAAAACAATCAGTCCTATAAAAATAGTTTTTGGTTTTTTTATCATTTCAATAGGTTCGATCGATCCATCAACACTTGAATTATGACTAACATCTTTGGAAATTGATAGAATATAATGTAAATCTGTTAAATTCAATACATTTCCCTCTCCAAAAAACATTAGATCTAGTTGAACTTCATTATATCCTTCTTGAATAATAAAAGTGTCATTAATTTCTATTTCTGTTACATTGCTAATTATTTTGGAATTGATATTATTTTTTCCTATTTTAAAACTAATGAAAACTTTATCTAAAGGGATATTGTACATTGTAAATAAGAGCATAGAAAGCGAAAAGTTGTAAGGAACATTTTTACTTTCAAAGAAGAATACATCATAGTATTTAACTGATGTAGCACTTATGGGCGAAGTTTTAATCTCTTTTTTCTCTTCTAAAGTTCTGTTAAATGGTTCATGGGTCAAAATAGGTATTTCTGCAATACTTATAGATGAACTATTATAAATCGTAATTTCTCCTTTTCCTTCAGTAAACGAATAAAGACGTATATTTAATTCTCTATTATACTGTGTTGTATATGTGTTTACTTGTAATGCTTGAGGGTAATCTTTTTGAACAAAATCTTTTATCTCTCCTGAATAAAGGGTTGTTTGTCCCTGAAGTATTTCAAAATAGAGGGCAGGAGATATTTTGGTGCCTTTGCAACTGTATTCGATCGAAATTAATAGTTTTTGGACATTATCTAAACTTGATGGCTTAAGAGCTGATAAATCGATAATTTTGTTGAACCCTTTTCCTTCCCACTCAAAAATGTAAAAAGACTCTTCAGCATCCTTTTGTTGAGTTTTTTCTTCATTATCTGCAGTCAACAAGATTTCTTTTACCTCTATAATATCTAAACTACTATCAATAACGAAAACAAAATCAAATATATGGATGCCTTTAGGGAGAGAAACTGAAAAAGATAGATTATTAAAGGAATCCTTTTGAAAATTAAGTGAATCTATCAAAATTCCATTAGTAAAAAAATAGACTTTTCTACTTACTGATAAAAAATCATTTGATGAAAATTTGAGGTTTACAACACAATCGCTGTAGTTAAGGGGATTTAAAATAACTGATGTAACATTAAACGCTTTCTTCACACTTATACTCCCGCTTAGAGTAAATTCGGTAGGAAATACAAGTAAACTAATTGGAGTAGTCTCTAATTCTACTAAACTTTCTTTATTAATAAATGAAGTAGAATCTATGTATAATTGACCATTCTTAGCTGTTTGTGTTCTACCTTGAATATAAATGGTGATATTTAATGAACCATCGTAATATTGTGGAAAGAAAAAACCTTTAGTTAATTCTTGGACATAGACTTGTTGAACCGCTCTATCTATTGTAATGGTTATATTTTGTAGAGGAAAACAAAAAACTATTTCTAATCCTTCTTTCGTACTTTTTTCTCCTTGAATTGAATAAAATAAGTTAATTGTATTGAAATTGTCGAGTTTTATATTATCTATGCTTATATCATATCTTTCTCTTTTAAAATTGTCAGTGTAATTAAAAAATAGCCCATGTTCTAAAAATGTTTGAGAGGATTGAGAGGAATTCCCTTGTTTTTTCTCATCAACTTGTGAATATGTGGCAGATGGAATGATGAGACTAAATATAATTGAACTCAAAAAGAAAATTAAGATTAGTTTTTTATATTTAATGGTCATTTCCTCTCAAAAACTTATCTCCAAATTTGTATTTAAAGGCGAAAAAAGTTACCTATACATCGCGAATGTAAGGTTCTTCTACCCTCTCCAGTTGATTCTGCCATCCCTCTATTAAGTCCTCGCTATCCACTCTCCCAATGAATTGGTTTAAACTTTTGAAAAGCTTCAAACGATGAATTAGTAACTCTTTCCAACTTTCAAGCAAAGCGTCGCTTATACCGTATTTTGCGCAAACTTTTCTAACTGGTATATTATTAAAAATGTCAATCATTAACTGGAGCGAACACTGTTTAGACAATTCGTTTGAGATTATCTCACTCTTTATTTGTTTATCTCTTGATATTAATAGTTGTAAGTAATCAGAGAGTGTGCAAAGATCTTTTTTACCTAATGATTCTAAATATGATAATATATCATATGGGTGAACAAAAAAACCTGCTGCAATCTTTCCTAGAGGTGTGCTATTAAGTGAATGTGATGCAGAGCGAACAATGAAACCATTCTCGACTAAAAAGTCTATAACACCATAAGTTGTGAGATACTTCTCTCTGAGATTCTCGTGCTTCATAAATAGAAAACGCTGATGACGACAGACATAGTTGCTGTAGGGATTTATACAACTACAAAATCGTTTATTTGCGCCCAGTTTAACTATAAATAGGTTCATATCTTCTTTAATCTCTATTTTTGTTGTGTATCCTTCCACTGAAATTGATTGAATCTCCATTTCATTTGAAAAAATTTTATTACACCGATCAAAACGCTCGTAATATTCTATCACATCACCACTTCTAATATCTACTTCATTTGATGAAAAAAGTGAATTATGGATATGTTTATCCTCATACCCTCTAGTTAAACGATATCCATATTTAGAAAACCAAAAACTTCCTTCGATAAGTTGGAGTAAAAAATCTATCTCTCTTTTATATGTTGTCTCAGTATAGACAATATCTTCTAGATAGAGTTGAAGTAAAGTGTCATAATTGCCGATTTTACTTTCTATTTTAGAAAACTTAGGCATAAATGAACCGTCCTTCTGCGTAAAAAGAGTTGTAATATGTTTCTGTTTTGCTTTTAATGGACAAATAATTATTCCTTCACCTTTCTCTTTTAATCCTAATCTTCCTGCTCTTCCTAAAGATTGGAAAATGGCATTATTGTCAATATTTTGTTTTCTTTGTAAAAGAGAATAAAAAACAACTTCAGCAGGTAAATTTACTCCGGTTGATAATGTAGATGTAGAAATAAGAGTATGAATCTTTCCTTCAGAATACAACTGTTCTATGGCTAATCTTACTATGTCACTTAAACCTGCATGGTGATAAGCTACCCCATATCTCACAACCTCATTTAAGAGTGGAGGAAAATAAATATTCTCCAAAACTCTCTCTATCTCTTCTTCCACATCCTCTTTAATCGAGACAAAATATTCCTCTAGACTTGTGTTAGTAGATAACTGCAATTTAGAACACAGTTTTTTAGCCAATTTTTCTGTTTCAAAACGTGAGTTGCAAAAATAAATCGCTTTTGTTTGGCTTTTACTTGTCTGTACTAATAAATTTAATGGAGATTTTGTATCTTGTATGTCTAAATGAAGTGGGACAGGACGAGAATTTTCAATAACTAGCGCACAATTCAGCCAGTTAATTAAGTCAGTCGGATTACCTATCGATGATGATAAAAGTAGTAATTGTGTAGTTTTTTGTGGTTTATTCTTTATTTCCAAAACCATTTGTTCAATAACTTTTCCTCTATCTGTTCCTAAAAAATGAAACTCATCTACCAAGAGGATTTTCAGATATTTACCAATTATTTTGTATTTTTTAAGAAGTGCTAAGATTTTCTCAAAGGTACCTATAACGAGATTGGCATTAATGATTTGCTCTTCATCTATCTCCAAACCTCCAACTGCCAATAAAACTTTAATACCTCTATCTTCCAAAAGTGAAAACATTTTTTCAAATTCTTGAATGGCAATAGCGCGATAAGGAAAACTCATTATTACTTTAAATTTTTTAGGACTTTTCAAGAAATGACCAAAATTGTTGTAAAAATATTCCTGTATATATTTCTCCGCAACAAATGTTTTACCGCAACTACTAGGAGCAATAATTAAACAATCTTGCTTCATCTCAAAGAGATTTAAACACTTTTTTTGAAATTTAGACAATACAACGTCTTTATACTCACTCTCAGGTGTGATCAATTCTATCCATCACCTTTTGAATAAGTTGTTTTACAAGACTGTTTTTTGATGTATCTTCAAGATCAAACTCAAATGAATCATTTTCTTGAACAATGGATTGAATTATTCTCTCTTTTTTTTTCATACTCTCTTTAGAATCTATCTTAGACTTTGTTTCATTAAATCTTTCATATTCCCATATCAGTTGCTGAGAATCTTGAAACGGCTCTGGCATTCCTTTTGTTAAGAAAAATGTATTTACAGTGTCCAGATAAGTTTGTGAATCAACATTAGGATAAAAATTGGTCTTAATTTGGAGTAAAGAACACAAACCTTGTCTTATTAATTCCAAAAAGATAGCTTTTGGCTTTGAAGCACATCTTTCTAAAGCGTGTATAACT